>SKII01000077.1 GCA_007116505.1 Nitriliruptoraceae bacterium | reverse complement strand
GGGGGAGCGTCATCGACGTGCAGAGCCGGCGCGACCCGCAGCCCGGCCTGGACCTCGTCACGTGGCTCGACCTCGACGTGCAGCGGGTGACGGAGCAGGCCCTCGAGCAGGGCATCATCGCCTCGCGGTCGATCCTGCGCAGCGACGGCCGCCTGCTGCCGTCGACCGCCGGGTCCGCGATCGTGATGGACCCGCGCTCCGGCGGCATCATCGCGATGGCCTCCTACCCGAGCTACGACCCGACCGAGTTCGTCGGAGGGGTGAGCGCCGACTACTGGGCCTTCGTGAACGACCCGGAGCAGGGGCAGCCGCTCAACAACCGTGCGATCGCCGGGCAGTACCCGCCCGGCTCGGTGTACAAGATCGTGTCGGGCCTCGCGGCGGTCCGCGCCGGCCTCGTCACACCCTCGACGCGCGTCCCCTGTCCCGGCATCTACACGGTCGGCGGGGTGACGTTCCGCAACTGGAACCCCAACAACGAGGGCCCGATGGAACTCGCGACCGCGCTCAAGCGGTCCTGCGACACGTACTTCTACGACCTGGCCTACCGGCAGTGGCAGCGCGAGCAGCGCCAGGACACCCCGGACGAGGTCATGCAGCGCATCTCGCGCGACTTCGGGCTCGGTGCGCGGCTCGGGATCGACCTGCCGGGGGAGCGGCCGGGCGTCGTCCCTGGACGCGAGTGGCGCCGCGAGTTCTGGCTGCAGTACCGCGACGGCTACTGCGAGCGCGCGCAGCGTGCGGAGCCCGGCTCGTTCGGGCAGCAGCTGCTCCTCGACCTCTGCCGCTTCGGCGGCATCTGGCGCGGTGGCGACGCGATCAACATGTCGATCGGGCAGGGGGACGTGCTCACGACGCCCCTGCAGATGCTCGCCGCCTACCAGGCGATCGCGAACGACGGGGTGCTCCTCCGTCCGACGGTCGGCCGCGAGCTGCGCGACGCGGACGGCGACCTCGTGAGCACCATCGAGCCCGTGGTGATCACCGACCTCGAGATGACCCCGGCGGAGCTCGCGAGCATGCGCCGTGGCCTCGAGCGCACGGTGATGGAGCCCGGCGGCACCGCGTTCGGAGCGTTCTCCGGCTTCCCCCTGCGGGACATCCCGGTCGCTGGGAAGACGGGGACGGCGGAGCGCAAGCCCCGCGTGCCCTACGCGTGGTTCGCCGCCTACGCGCCGGCCGACGACCCGCGCTACGTGATCCTCGTCAGCGTCGAGGAGGGCGGGGGAGGCTCCCAGACCGCCGCCCCGATCGCTCGGCGCATCCTCGAGCACCTGTTCGACGTCCGCCCGCCGGACGCGCCCGAGTTCACCCCCGGACCGGAGATCCTCGACTGATGCCTGCGACCGCGACCCGCTCCCGCCTCGCCCGCGCGGCCGGGCTCCTCGCCCCGCTGCGCGGGGCCGATCCGCTCGTCGTCGCATCCTCCTTCGCGCTGACCGGCGTCGGTCTCGTCGCCGTCTACTCCTCGAAGCTCGCCACCCTGACCGCACAGGGGCTCCCTGCCACGACGTTCCTCGGGCGGCAGCTCGTCGCCGCAGCGGTCGGGCTGGTGCTCATGGTCGCTGCGACCGTGTTCGACTACCGCCGCCTGCGCGCCTTCATCCCGCTCGGCTACGTCGCGACGCTGCTGCTGCTCGCGCTCGTCCTCACCCCGCTCGGCACGAGCGTGCGTGGGTCGCAGCGCTGGATCGCGCTGCTCGGCTTCCAGGTCCAGCCGTCGGAGCTGATGAAGATCGCGCTCCTGCTCGCCCTCGCCATGCTGTTCAACGAGACGGAGGGCACGCCGGGGCTCGGCCGCACCGCCGTCGCGGTCCTGCTCGCCGTCATCCCGCTCGGCCTCGTGTTCGCACAGCCCGACCTCGGGACGTCGATGGTGTACCTGTGGATGACGGGCATCGTGCTGCTCGTCAGCGGCGTCCGGGTCCGCTACCTGCTGCTCCTCGCCGGGCTCGGCGCGGCCACGTTCGTGGTGGGGCTGCGCACCGAGCTGATCCGGGACTACCAGCTGCAGCGGCTCACGGTGTTCCTCGGCGCCGACGCTCCGGACGCCGACTTCGCGGGGGCGCTCTTCCAGACGCGGCAGTCCATGATCGCGATCGGGTCCGGGGGGACCTACGGGCGGGGCCTGTTCGAGGGGACGCAGACCGCCCTCGCCTACGTGCCGGACAACCACACGGACTTCATCTTCACCGTGGTGGGGGAGGAGCTCGGCTTCATCGGAGCCGCCTCCGTCCTCGCCCTGTTCGCGGTGCTGCTGTGGCGCGCGATCGTCATCGCCTCGCAGGTCGTCGACCGCGACGCGATGATCATCGCCGCGGGGGTCGCAGGGGTCCTGCTCATGCAGGTGTTCGTGAACGTCGGGATGACCCTCGGCATCATGCCCGTGACCGGGCTGCCCCTGCCGTTCCTCAGTTACGGCGGAACGTCGCTGATCGCCTGGATGACGATGACCGGACTCCTGCTGAACGTGGCCCAGCGCCGCCGCTGAGCCCCCTCGGGCGCGTCCCCCGGCGTCGGCCGAGCCGCTGGTAGGCTTGCGGACGGCCGCCGCCATGGGCGCCCGAACGGCCCCGGAACGGGGCGATCGAGCGGTTCTGAGCCCTCCGACGGCGTCCGATCGGAGGAACCACGTGCTCGGAGCCGCCAGCCCCGTGCGTCCCGGCGGCCTGCTGCCCGGACGTGACGTCCGGGCCTCCCACCGGACCGGCATCGGCGCCCCGTGCCCGCCCTCCGCCCTCGCGGCGCTCGAACCCCACCTCGTCGACGTCCGCAAGCCCGCCCAGTACGTCGGCGGCGAGCACAACATGGTCGTGCGCGACTGGTCCGCCACCGACGTGCGCTGGCTGCTGTGCTACCCCGACACCTACGAGGTCGGCCAGCCGAACCAGGGCATCCAGATCCTGTACGAGATCCTCAACGGCCGGACGACGACGCTCGCCGAGCGCGCCTACGCGCCCTGGATCGACCTCGAGGAGCGGATGCGCTCGCACGGCATCCCGACCTTCTCCCTCGAGCACCACCACCCCCTGTGGGCCTTCGACGTGTTCGCCGTCACGCTGCCGCACGAGCTCGGCCACACCAACCTCCTGAACCTGCTCGACCTCGGCGGCGTGGCGCACCGCAGCGCGGAGCGCTCGGAGGTCGACCCGGTCGTCCTCGTCGGTGGGCATGCGGCGTTCAACCCCGAGCCGCTCGCACCGTTCATCGACGCGGCGGTGATGGGCGACGGCGAGGAGGTCGTCCTCCAGATCGACGATGTCGTGCGCGCCGCGAAGCGCGCCGGGCTGGACCGTCCGGCGCTGCTGCGCGCGCTCGCCGACGTCGAGGGTGTGTACGTGCCCTCCCTCTACGAGCCGCGCTACACCGACGACGGGCGACTCTCGCGCACGGTCCCCGTCGCGCCCGGCGTGCCCTCGCTGGTCCCGAAGCGCACCGTCCAGGACCTCGAGCAGTGGCCGTACCCGCAGCGTCAGATCGTGCCGATGACCGAGACGGTCCACGAGCGCTTCAGCGTCGAGATCTTCCGCGGCTGCACCCGCGGCTGCCGCTTCTGCCAGGCCGGGATGATCACGCGCCCCGTGCGCGAGCGGCGGCCGGAGACCGTGCAGCGGCTCGTGGAGCAGGGCGTTGCCGACACCGGGTTCGAGGAGGTCGGGCTGCTCAGCCTGTCGAGCGCCGACCACTCCGCCATCGGCCCGATTGCCCGTGCGCTCGGCGACACCTACGAGGGGACGGTCACCTCGCTGTCGCTGCCGTCGACGCGCGTCGACGCGTTCAACATCACGCTGTCCAACGAGCTGACGCGCAACGGCCGCCGCTCCGGCCTCACGTTCGCCCCGGAGGCGGGCAGCGAGCGCATGCGTGCCGTGATCAACAAGATGGTGCGCGAGGAGGACCTGCTCCGCACCGCCGAGCTCGCCTTCTCCCAGGGCTGGCGGCACATCAAGCTGTACTTCATGGTCGGCCTGCCGACGGAGACCGACGAGGACGTGCTCGCGATCGCGGAGCTCGGCATCGCGGTCTACCGCATCGCCCGGGCGCACGGGAAGGCGAACAAGGTCACCCTGTCGGTCGGCGGTTTCGTCCCCAAGCCGCACACGCCGTTCCAGTGGGCGCCGCAGGACACGCCGGAGGAGATCCACCGCAAGCTCGGTCTCATCCGCCAGCGCATCCGCACGCACGACGGCATCAAGGTGCGGACGAACGACCCGGAGGAGGGTGTGATCGAGGGCCTGCTCGCGCGAGGTGACCGTCGGGTCGCCGCAGCGGTCGAGCGTGCGTGGCAGCTCGGCGCTCGCTTCGACGGCTGGCACGAGGTGCAGACCCTCGACCTGTGGCGCCGCGCGATGGACGAGACGGGCGTCTCGCTCGCCTGGTACTCGCAGCGGGAGCGCGACGAGGACGAGGCGCTCCCGTGGGACCACCTCGACAGCGGCCTCGAGAAGGGCTGGCTGTGGGAGGACTGGCAGGAGAGCCTCGCCGCCGAGCAGCTCGACGACTGCCGCTGGTCGCCCTGCTACGACTGCGGCGTGTGCCCGGGCCTCGATCTCGTCCACGACACCGGCTACCAGCCCGGTGCGCTGCTGCCCGTCGTCCCGACCGCGCCCGCCGGCCTCGGCGGCGCGACGGACGGGGCCCTGCCGACGAGCGCCGAGCGCTACGCGGCCACCACGACCTCAGCACCCGGCGGCACGCCATGAGCGTGCGCTACCGGGTGCGCTGGACCAAGGAGGGCCGCACACGCTTCGTGTCGGCCCGCGACCAGTCGTCGATCTGGGAGCGCGCCATCCGACGCGCGGACCTCCCGATCGCCTACTCGGAGGGGTTCACCCCGCACGCGCGCGTCTCGTTCCCCGACGCGCTCCCCGTCGGCGTCGCCTCGACCGGCGAGTACGCCGAGCTGACCTTCGCGGTGCCCGTGCGCGCCGACGACGCTCTCGCACGACTGTCCGACGCCCTCCCGGAGGGCATGGACATCCTGACCTACACCGAAGTCCCCGCAGGCGCGCCGAAGCTCGCGAGCCTGCTCCGCGCGACCCTCTGGGAGCTGCTGTGGCCGCCGGTCGATGCGACCGCGCTCACCGCCCTCCTCGAGCATCGCAGCGACCAGCTGCTCGCCGCGTCCTCGTGCGAGGTCGTCCGGCACCGGCATGACGGTGACCGGACCCTCGACGTGCGACCGGCGGTGGTGTCGCTCGCGGTCGCCACGGGCCCGACCCCCGATGGGGCCGGTGCTCGCACCACTCTCCGTGCGGTGCTCCGCAACGACGCTCCGACCATCCGTCCCGCCGATCTCCTCGCAGCCCTGGGCCGCGAGGATGTCGCCCCGCCCGCGCTCGTCCGGAGGGTCGCCCAGGGCGTCCTCACCGACGACGGCCTGGCGGAGGCGCTGACCGGCGATCGACTGGACGTCGGAGGACGCGTCGCTGCGGAGGCCGCCTAGCCCAGCGAGTCCCCCATGTCCGAGATCGACGACACGACCAGCACGAGCCCCGCGAAGAAGGCGGCGGTGAAGAAGGCTCCCGCGAAGAAGGCGGCCGCGAAGAAGGCGGCGGTGAAGAAGGCTCCCGCGAAGAAGGCGGCGGCCGAGAAGCCTGCGAAGAAGGCGGCCGCGAAGGCTCCTGCGAAGAAGGCCGCGACGAAGAAGGCTGCGGCCGAGGCGGCCGAGGGGTCCGAGCCGGAGAAGCTGGAGAAGCCGGCGAGGAAGGCTCCCGCGAAGAAGGCTCCCGCGAAGAAGGC
>SKII01000149.1 GCA_007116505.1 Nitriliruptoraceae bacterium | reverse complement strand
GCGCTCCTGGCGCTGCGGGCGCTGCGGGCGCCGGTCCGGCCGACCGGACGACACGGATGAGGTTCCGCGGATGTCGTCCCCGCTAGCCTCGTCGGCGTGTCCAGAACGGGCGCAGGACCGCCCCTGCTGCACGTCGCAGGCGGGGAGGGTGAGCTCCGGGTGCGCCCCGGCCCTCGAACGGGAGCACGCGTGGCCACCTCGAAGAAGCGCACCGCGAGCGGTCGGACCTCAGGGTCCGCCCGCGGTGCCGCCGCGAAGCCCGCCGCGAAGCGCGCTGCGAGGCCCGCCACGAAGTCCGCTGCGAGGCCCGAGCGCGGACCGGGCCCCCTGCGCCGTGGGGCAGCAGCAGCGCTCCGCGGCGTCGGGAGTGCGCTCGCCCAGCACGCACGCGACGTCTGGGGCATCGTGCTGCTGCTCGTCGCGGTCATCAGCGGGCTCGGGATCTACCTGGATGCCGCTGGACCGGTCGGCCGCGCCATCGACGCCGCCGCGAGGGGCGGGTTCGGGCTCGCCGGTGCGCTCCTGCCGGTCGTCCTGCTGCTCCTCGGCGGCCTCCTGTACCTCGACCGGGGGGAGGGTGAGCTCGGGCGCGTGGGGACCGGGGTGGCGCTGCTGGCCGTCGCGGTCCTCGCGGGCACGCACCTCGCCGTCGACGTCCCTGCGCCGGGCGACGGGGTCGAGGCCCTCGCGCGCGGAGGCGGCGTCCTCGGTTGGGCGCTCGCCGCACCGCTGGACCTCGCCTTCTCCCGTGCCGGTGCCTGGGCGGTCGTCGTCGCGCTCGCGCTGCTCGGCATCGTCCTCGTCGCCCGGCTGGAGCTCCGCTCCGTCGTGGGCGGGGCCTGGGGCCTGACGACCACGGCCGTCGGGTCGCTGCGCGACGCGCTCCGACGGCCGCCTGCTGAGCGGGGCGAGGAGCCCGACGGAGGGTCCCTCCACTCGGGACCCGGGCCGCTCGCGCTCCCGCTCGACGCAGCGGACGCGGCCGACGTCGGTGGTCCGGGCGACGCGGACCTCGAAGGGGACGAGCCCGCCGACCTCGCGGACCCGGTCGCCGGCCGGGCGGTCGTCGACGTCTGGCTCGACGACGACCCGGAGGACGCGACGACCGAGCTGCCCACCGTCGACGTGCAGCGGGCGCCGACCGAGCCGATCGCGACCGTCCACGGCGACGGCGACGGCGACGGCGGCGAGCGTGACGCAGTCGGCGACGGGGCCGACGCCGAGGCCACAGACGCCGACGACGCGCCCGGTCCGCTCAAGGCCCGCAAGGTCCTCCCGCCTGGGGAGGAGCGGCCCTACGAGCTGCCGCCGCTCGACCTCCTCAGCAAGGGCCGCGCGCTCGGGGGTGACCCGTCGCGCACGATCGCTGCCCAGGAGAAGGCGCTGCAGGAGACCTTCGACCAGTTCGGCATCAACGCGAAGGTCGCCCGCTCGTCGCGTGGTCCGACCGTGACCCGCTTCGAGGTGGAGATCGGGCCGGGTGGCAAGGTCAACAAGGTCGCGAACCTCGGCGACGACATCGCCTACTCGCTCGCCGCTCCGGACGTCCGCATCGTCGCGCCGATCCCCGGCAAGTCCGCCATCGGGATCGAGGTCCCCAACACGGATCGTGACCTGATCTCGCTCGGTGACGTCCTGCGCTCCGACGTGGCGCAGCGTGACGAGCATCCGCTGTCGGTCGCACTCGGTGTCGACATCGCCGGTGCGCCCGCGATGGTGGACCTCTCCAAGATGCCGCACCTGCTCGTGTCGGGCTCGACGGGTTCGGGCAAGTCCGTCACGCTCAACGGCATGATCGCCTCCGTCCTGATGCGGGCCCGCCCCGACCAGGTGCGCATGCTGCTCATCGACCCGAAGCGCGTCGAGCTCGGCGTCTACGAGGGTGCGCCCCACCTGCTCGCACCGGTCGTCACCGACCCGCGCCGGGCGGCGGACGCGGTCGCATGGTGCGTGAAGGAGATGGAGCAGCGCTACGAGCTCCTCGCGCTGCTCGGCTTCCGCAACATCGACGGCTACAACGACGCCTACGACAGAGGAGCGCTGGCGGATCGTCCCGGTCCGGATGGGACCACCATCCCTCCCAAGCGCATGCCCTACATCCTGCTCGTGATCGACGAGCTCGCTGACCTCATGCTCGTCGCACCGCGGGACGTCGAGGACGCGATCTGCCGCATCGCTCAGATGGCCCGTGCGGTCGGCATCCACATGGTGATCGCGACGCAGCGGCCGTCGGTCGACGTCATCACCGGGCTCATCAAGGCGAACATCCCCTCGCGGCTCGCCCTCGCGGTCGCGAGCCAGACGGACTCGCGGACCATCCTCGACGCGGGTGGGGCGGAGAAGCTCATCGGCCGCGGCGACATGCTGTTCCTCCCGGCCAGCCAGGGCAAGCCTTCCCGCATGCAGGGCTGCTGGGTGACCGAGGAGGAGATCGCACAGGTCGTGACGTTCTGCCGGACGCAGCGGGAGCCCGCGTTCGAGGAGGCCGTCGCTGCGACGGTCAGCGTCACCGGATCGGGCCGCAGCGGCGACAGCGGCCGCGGTGAGGACGAGGGCGACGCGGGGCTGCGGCGGCGTGCGGCCGAGCAGGTCGTGAGCAGCGGGCTCGGGTCGACATCGATGCTGCAGCGCAAGCTGCGCATCGGCTTCGCGCGTGCTGGCCGGCTCATGGACGAGCTCGAGGAGGTCGGCTGCGTCGGCCCGAGCGAGGGATCGAAGGCGCGTGAGGTGCTGTGGGACGAGGAGCGGCTCCGAGCCGCGCTCGAGTCCGGCCTCATCTAGTCCGGCCTGATCCAGCTCGGCCTCATCCAGCCCGGGGTCCGGGCCGGAGGCGTCAGCGCCAGCGGAACTCGCCGTCGGACTGCGGGCGCTCCCCGCGCAGCTGGCGCCGCAGGGTCAGGCCGCCCGCGACGACGGCCAGACCCATCAGGCCGTACAGGACGAGCCCGAGCTGGTCCCGCTGCGTCGGTGCGATCGGCCGGCGCTCGTGCTCCGCACCTGCGGCGAGCACCGCCGGTCCGGTGCCGTCCACCGCCGCGAGGGCGGGGGACGAGCCGGCGATCAGCAGCGCGGCCAGGACGGCGGTCGCGAGCGCGACCGCGAGCGGGCGGAGGGAGCGGCGGAAGGTCGTGTCCATGGCGCGGAAGGGTAGCGCGCGCCCCGCAGCATCCGGGACCGGAGGAAGAAGTTTCTAGACCGGAGGACCGCACGCTGCCCCGGAGGAGCACCCTAGGCTGGAGGGCGACGTGCGGCACCCAG
Organism: Nitriliruptoraceae bacterium; assembly: GCA_007116505.1. Next base: position 2,491 of record SKII01000149.1, on the reverse strand, counting down.
CGCCTACCCAGCGCCTGCCGAGCGCCTACGATGCTCAGCGCATGTGTCGACGCGAGACGGGCAGCATGGAGCCAGGGACGAGCCCAGGGACGAACCCAGGGACGAGCGCGGACATGCCTCCTGACGTCCCTCCTGACGTCGGAGGCCCGGCGCTCGCTGGGGCCTTGCTGCGGGCGGCCCGTGAGCGGCGTGGCATGACGCTCGAGGAGTGCGCGGCCGCCCTCAGGGCCCGCCCCGGGCAGCTCGCGGCGCTCGAGCTTGGGGACGACGCTGCGTTCGGTGGCGCGGTGTACGCCCGCGGTTTCCTCCGGTCCTACGCCGTCCAGGTCGGGGTCTCCCCCGAGGAGGTCCTCCGTCATCACGGCGAGGATCCGGCCTTCCGCGGCCCGGTGCTGCCCCCCCGCCAGCCGCTCCGCCTGCGACGCGACCCACCGGGATGGCTCGTCGGTGTGCTCGGTGCGCTCGTCGTCGCGGCCGTGGTCGGTGCGGTGCTCGGCCTCGGGGGGAGCCGTGTCCCGCCCGCCGTCGCACCCACGGACCCGGGGCTCGACGTTCCGGGTCCCGACGGTCCCGCGCCGGCGCCGCTCCCGGATCCGCGGGCCGAGCCCGAGCCCGAGCCGGCCCCCGAGCCCGCCGGCCCGCCCGTCGACCTCGTGCTGACGTTCGAGGCGGCGTCGTGGCTCGAGGTGGTCGTCGACGGTCAGCCGGTCCAGCCGGGTGTGCTCGTCGCCGCCGGCGAGACGTTGCGCTTCAGCGGCCAGGAGCTCGTGCGGCTGCGGTTCGGGAACGCCGGTGGTGTCCGTGTCGAGCTCAACGGCGAGGAGCTCGGAGTCGCCGGCAGGCCCGGTGAGGTGCTGCGCGCCGCGTACGGCCCGGACGGGCCGGTGGCGGACGAGGAGGTCGCGGGCGGCTGAGCCCGCGTCGGGCCCTATCCTGCAGCCGGCGTGGCGTGCGACGGACGTCACGGTCGGTACGGGGAGGGCGAGCGTGGCGCCGAGTCCTGAACCGCGTCCTCCGGAGATCGCTGCCTGGCGGTGGTGGCTGCCGAACGCGGTCACGTTCCTCCGGGCCGCGCTCGTCCCGGTCATCCTCGTCCTGCTCGCCGTCGGTGACGAGCTCGCGGCGGCGAGGTGGTGGGCCTTCGCCGTGTTCGTCGCTGCGGCGCTGACCGACACGTTCGACGGCTGGGTCGCCCGCCGCTTCGAGGGGGTCACGGCGTTCGGAGCGCTCGCCGATCCGCTCGCGGACAAGCTGCTCGTCGTCGGCACGCTCGCCTCCCTCGCGCTGTTCGCCGAGGTGCCGTGGTGGGTCGTGCTCGTCATCGCCGGCCGGGAGGTCGTCGTCACCGCGATGCGCGTCCTCGTCGTCCGTCGCGCCGGGGTCGTCGTCCCTGCGACCGTGTGGGGGAAGGTGAAGACGGTCGCGCAGATCATCGCCGTCGCGGTCATCATCCTCCCCATCGTCGAGGGGACGCTCGTGGTCGCACTGCTCGCCGTCGCGCTCGCCCTGACGGTCGGCTCGGGGGTCGACTACCTGTGGCGCGCGCGGGTCCTCGTCGGTCGCGCCGTGGCGGACGTGCGCATGAGCACGGTGTGAGCACGGCGTGAGCGACACGGCATCGCGGGAGGCGGGCCTGCGCGCCGCCGTCCTGTCCGTCGGGAGCGAGCTGCTGCTCGGTGACCTGACCGACTCGAACGCGACGTGGATCAGCGCGCGCCTGCGCGAGCGCGGTGTCGACGTCGTGCGCCACGTCGCCGCACCGGACGACGTCGCGAGCATCGTCGAGGCGCTGCGCTGGCTCGCGACGCAGTGCGACCTCATCCTCGTCGGAGGTGGGCTCGGGCCGACCTCCGACGACCTGACGAGGGAGGCCGTCGCCGCCGCGCTCGACGTCCCGCTCGAGCTGCGCGAGGAGCTCGAGGACGCCATCGTCGAGCGCTTCGCGCGGATGGGCCGGCCGATGGCGCCGCGGAACCGCCAGCAGGCGTTCGTGCCGGTGGGTGCAGTCGCGGCGCTGCCCGTCGGGACCGCGCCGGCCTTCGCGGTCGAGCTCCCCGTCGACGGTCGCAGCGTCCGCATCATCGCGCTCCCGGGCGTGCCGTGGGAGCTGCACCTGCTGTGGGAGGGCTTCGTCGTCCCGCAGCTCGACGAGCTCGGTGCCGATGAGGTGATGCTGACCCGCATCGTGCACGTCGCAGGACGCGGTGAGTCGGACGTCGCGAGCGTCGTCGAGCCGCTCCTCGACGGCGACGTCGACGTCGTGCTCGCCTTCCTCGCGAAGCAGCACGGCATCCAGGTCCGGCTCACCGTGCGCGGCCGCGACGTCGCCGACGCGCGGCGGAGCTCGCAGCCGGCCCTCGACCGGGTCGTCGCCGCGCTCGGGGAGTCGGTCAGCGGGATCGACGATGCCGACCTCGAGACCACGGTGGTCGGGCTGCTCGCCGAGCGCGGCTGGACGGTCGCGACGGCCGAGTCGGCGACGGGCGGCTCG
>SKII01000093.1 GCA_007116505.1 Nitriliruptoraceae bacterium | reverse complement strand
TCGCGGCGCGCGACGTGGTCGGTGAAGCGGGCGAGCGGCACCGTCGCGAGCAGGAACAGCAGGGTGGCGACGACCATGGAGGAGAAGTTGAACGTGCGGGACGTGTAGATCTGCGCCTCGCGCACGGCCTCACGCACGCCGATGACGCTCAGCAGCGCCACGTCCTTCTGCAGCGCGACCGCGAGGTTCAGCAGCGCCGGCGTCACGTTGCGGATCGCCTGCGGGACGATCGCGAAGCGCAGCGTCTGCAGCTCGGTGAGGCCGAGAGCCTTGGCGGCGGCGCGCTGCCCGTCGTGCACCGCCTCCATGCCGGCCCGGTAGACCTCGGACACGTAGGCGGAGTAGGCGAGGACGAGCGCGGTGGTGCCCCAGAAGAGCCTGCCGTTGGGGAGCCCGGGGATCTGCAGCGCCGGGATGCCGAGGCCGAACAGGAGCACGAGCAGCAGCGCGGGCATGCCGCGCAGCAGGTCGATGTAGACGATGGCGATGACGCGCAGTGGCGCGGCCCATGGCCCGGGGAGCGAGCGGACGACGGCGACCACCAGTCCGAACGCGGCGATGAGCACGAGCGAGATCGCCCAGATGCGCATGTTGACGAGGAAGCCGGCCCAGACCTGCGGGAGCGACGCGCGCATCGCGACCGGGTCGAAGAACTGTCGCCGCACGACCGGCCACGTGGCCGAGGAGGTGATGAGGCGGGCGATGAGGCCGAGCACGACCGTCGTGGAGCCGACGGCGATGAGGATGGGGACCCAGCGGTCTCGGGCGCTGACGCGCTCCGCCGCAGGAGGTCGGGGTACGGCGCGCCGCGCCGGGGGGCTGACCCCCGACGCGGCGCGCACGGACCCCTCGATGTCGCTCACTCGAGGATGAACGCGATGTCCCGGCTGGGAAGCAGGTACTCACGGACGAGCTCGTCGACCGTGCCGTCGGCGATGATGCGGCCGAGGGCGGCGTCGACGCAGGGCAGCAGCTCGCTGTCCTTCTCGAAGAGCAGGCCGAGACCGCGGTCGTTCTCGTCCTTGGTCAGCAGGGCGACGATCTCCGTCGGCGGCGCCTGGACGGCGGTCACGAACAGCGCCGTCGGCAGCGCGGCGATGGTCGCGTCGATCGTCCCGGCGCTCAGCGCGAGGAACACGGCCGCCTGGTCGTCGAACACGTCGACGTCGGTGATGCCGATCACGTTCTCGAGGTAGTCGAGGTCGGTCGTCCCGACGGTCGCACCCCACTTCGCGTCCCGCAGGTCGGCGAAGCTCGTCGCGTCGACGATGCTGCTCGTCGGCAGCGCGATGACCGCCTTGTCCGGCTGGTAGTACGGCTGCGAGAAGCTCACGACCTCCTGCCGCTCCGCGGTGATGGAGTACTGCTGGAGGTTGAAGTCGTAGTCCTTCGGACCGGCGGCGATCGCCTCGAAGAACTCGGTGCCGACCCACTCGACGTCGGCGGCGTCGAAGCCCATCTCCGCCGCGAGCGCGTAGACGAGACCGTTCTCGAAGCCCTGTCCCCCGGCCGGGTCGTTGTCGAGCATCCAGGGCGGGAAGACCTCGTTGCCCGTCGCGACGGTCAGGGTGCCGGCGGCGAACAGCGGGAGCGCGTCGATGGCGCAGGCGTCGGCCGGCTCCTCGGGCGTCGGGGCGGGGGTCGGGTCGGGCGTCGGGGCGGCCGGCTCGTCGCTGCCAGCGCAGGCGGCGAGCACGAGCGCGAGGCCGGCGACGAGCGCAGAGCCTCTCTTGAACGTGGTCACAGGTGTCTCCTCAGCTTCGGCACGGGTCGACCGTGCCGGACGGACGTCGCAGGGGTCGGCGGACGCGGGAGCCGCCTCGCCGGTGGTGCGCGCGGATGCTACCTGCGCGCACGTTTCCGGCCCGTGACGCCGCCGTGCGGACCGTGCGGACCGTGGCGACGGCGGCCGGGCCCGGGCTCAGGGCCAGAGCGCGACGACGAGCGGCGCGATGACGAGCGCTGGCAGCAGGTTGGCGACACGGACCTGGCGCAGCTCGAGGAGCCGCAGCCCGATCCCGACGACGAGGAACCCACCGACCGCTCCGATCGCCGCGACCATGGGTGCGGTCACGGCATCGCCGACGGCGGCGGCGGCGAGGGTCAGCCCTCCCTGCCACACGAGCATGGGGAGCGCGGCGAACGCGACCCCGACCCCGAACACGCTCGCGAAGGCGAGCGCGACGGGGCCGTCCAGCAGCGACTTGACCGCGAGGAGCGTCCAGTCCCCGAGGAGCCCGTCCTGGAGCGCGCCGAGCACCGCGAGCGGACCGACGGTGATGACGAGGCTCGTGACGACGAAGCCCTCGATGAAGCGCGCGCGGGCCGCGGCGTCGGTGCCGTCGACACCGGCACTCCCGCCGCTGCCGGCACTTCCGCGCGACGTGCGTTCGCGCAGCCACGCGCCGAGCCGCTCGAGCCGATCCTCGATGCCGAGGAGCTCGCCGATGACCCCGCCGACGAGGAGCGACCCGAGGACGACGAGGACGGCGGCGCGCCCGAGCGTCGCGGAGAGCTCGTCACCGAACGTTCCGAGCGCATCCCCGATGCCGAGCACGACGACGAACACGCCGAGCACGTCGGTCAGCGTGGTGCGCACACGGTCGGGGACGCGACCGCCGAGGAGCGCCCCAGCGACGCCGCCAACGACGACCGCGGCGACGTTGACGAGCGTCCCGGTCATGGGACGGACGCTACTCGCCCCGCCCCGCTGCGAGGTGCGCGGCGAGCACCCCGGCCGCGGTCGACGCGTCATCGACCGTGACGATGAGGTCGGGCCGGTCGCGACGGCGGACGCGGATCCCGACGCCGCGGCGGATGACGACGGCGCGGACGCCGGGCAGCACGCGGTAGCCCCAGCCGCCGTAGGCCATCGGCTCGACGTCCTCGACCTCGATGCCCTCGATCGCATCGAGCAGCACGCGGATGGCGGGCCAGCCGAGCGGACCGAACCGGACCCTGAGCCCTGCGGGGCCGGTCGCGACAGTGATCGAGGTGGCCCCCCACAGCAGGACCCCGACGAGCACGAGCGTCCCGCCGAGGATCAGCGTCTCCGCGGCGACGCGGACAGTGGTGGCGAGGCCACCGGCGGCGACCAGCCCGGGTCCGAGCCACCGCATGAACCCCCAGCCCTGGTGCCCGACCCAGACCAGCTGCCCGTCCGGCGGCAGGACCTGCGGCACGACCTCACGCACGAGGCGCGGCGGCTCGGGGTGCAGCCCCCCGAGCCACCAGCCGAGCAGCGCGAACGGTGCCGAGACGGCGAGCAGCCCGGCGACATCGAGGAGGGTGAGCGAGCCGGCATCGGTCCAGACGTCGATCCCGCGGTTGAGCTCGACCGTGCGCCAGCGGAGCACCGCGAGGAACACGCCCATGCCGTGCGCGAGCGCGAGCATGGTGCGGGCCGTCGCGCGGTCACCTCGCAGCACGGCGATGAGCGGCATGAGCGCCACGAGTCCCGTCAGCACCCCCATGAGCACGACGTCGACGATGAGCGGCGCGCTGCCGTCAGGTCGGCCGTCGAGCCCCCAGTGGATGGCGACCGGGTCGGGGAGCTCGGACCAGGCGAGCAGCGGAAGGGCGACCGTCGCGAGCGTCGCGAGCGCGGGGACGACGAGCTCGCGGAGCGCGAGGGACCGTGGTGGGTGCAGGGTCGTGCCCATGCTCAGCGCGTCCACCGGTGCGCGGCGGCACGGACGAGGTCCGCGGCCTCCTCGGGGTCGAGCCCCTCCCGTGCGGCGGCGCGCAGGAGCGTGTCGATCTCCTCGCGCAGCATCTCCCCCACCGGCGCAGCCCTCCGGACCCGCGCTCCGCGGCCGGCGCGCAGCTCGATGGTGCCCTCGTCGCGGAGCTGGCGGTAGGCGCGCAGCACGGTGTTGCGGTGCACGCCGAGCGCGTCCGCGACCTGCAGCGCGGTCGGGAGCGCGTCGCCGGGACCGACCGCACCGGCGGCGATCGCGCGGCGCACGGCCGCTGCCACCCGCTCATGGAGCGGCAGCGGTCCGTCGAGCACGGTCAGGGTCAGCATAGTGACACCGAGTGTAGCACTTCCTGCTGAGATCGTCGCTACCCTCCGGGGCTGCGTGGAGGCGAGCGGAGGGCGCGGATGGCGATCGGGGCGGAGGAGACGTCGCCGACCGCGTCGCCGACCGCGTGGCACGCGCTCGGGATCGACGACGCGCTCGCCCACATGGGCGTCGACGCGCGGATCGGCCTCGACGCGGACGAGGTCGCCGCACGGCGCGCCGAGCACGGGGCGAACCGCCTCGAGCCCGAACCACCCGTCAGCGACCTCGTGCTGCTCGTCCGGCAGTTCGCGAGCCCACTCATCCTCATCCTCGTCGTCGCGACGGGAGTGACCCTGCTCCTGCGCGAGTACGCGGACGCCGCCGTCATCGTCGCGGTACTCCTGCTCAACGCCGTCATCGGCTTCACCCAGGAGCGTCGCGCCGACCGGTCGGTGCATGCGCTGATGTCGCTCGCGTCGCCCACGGCGACCGTCCTGCGCGACGGCTCCCGCGAGCGCATCGCGGCCGAGGACCTCGTTCCCGGCGACGTCGTCGTGCTCGAGGCCGGTGACCGGATCCCCGCCGACCTGCGCGTCATCGACGCCTCGGCCCTGCGCGCCGACGAGTCGCTGCTGACCGGTGAGAGCGAGCCGGCGCGGAAGAGCACGTCGCCCGTCGACGCCGATCGGCTCGCGGCGGACCGCAGCTCGATGCTGCACATGGGCACGAGCGTGACGGCCGGACGCGCGGCCGGGCTCGTGGTGGCGACCGGCGCGACGACCGTGCTGGGGGCGATCGCCGAGCGCATGGGCGCCCAGGAGCGTCCTCCGACCCCGCTCCAGCAGCGCATGTCGCGCTTCGCGAACATCATCGCCGTGGCCGTGCTCGCGTCCACCGTGCTCGCGTTCGCCCTCGGTGTCGCGCTCGGCGGCGCGCCGTCGGAGATGTTCCTCACGGCGGTCGCGCTCGCCGTCGCCGTCATCCCCGAGGGCCTGCCGGTCGCGTTCACGATCGCGATGGCCCTCGGCGTGCGGCGGATGGCGCAGCGTCGCGTGATCGTCCGGACGCTCCCCGCCGTCGAGACGCTCGGTTCGACGACCGTCATCGGCTCGGACAAGACCGGGACGCTCACCGAGAACCGCATGCGGGTCGTCGCCGCGTGGACGCCGGCCGGCTGGGCGCACCTCGGACGCGACACGCAGCCCCTCGGGGACGGCAGCGTCGCCGTCGACGAGGACGCCGACCTCCCCGCGCCCCTCGACGCGACGCTGCGCACGGGCGTGCTCAGCAACGACGCCGCGCTCGCCCGGGACGGCACCGGGGTCGGCGACCCCACGGAGGTGGCGCTGCTGGCCGCCGCAGCGAGCGCCGGCCTCGACCCGCGCGGGCTGCGGGCCGACACGCACATCCTCGCCGACGTGCCCTTCGCGGCCGAGCGCTGCTACTCCCTGGCGATCGTCGACGAGGACGGCCCGATGCTGCGCCTCAAGGGTGCGCCCGAGCGCGTCGTCGAGCTCGCATCCACGATGCTGGGGGCGGACGGCGAGACCGTGCCGCTCGACACCGAGGCGGTGCTCGCCGCCGCCGCCCACATGGCACGCCGCGGCCTGCGCGTGCTCGCCGCCGCGCAGCTCCGCCTCACCGAGCCCCCTGACCCCGAGGCACCGCCGGAGCCGGCCGACCTCGTGCTCACCGGGCTCGTCGGGATGCAGGACCCACCGCGCGAGGGCGTGCGCGACGCGATCGCGCAGTGCCGCAGCGCCGGCGTGCGCGTCATCATGATCACGGGTGACCACCCTGCGACCGCACGCGCCATCGCCGCCGACCTCGGCATCGTCAGCGACGAGCACGACG
>SKII01000133.1 GCA_007116505.1 Nitriliruptoraceae bacterium | reverse complement strand
GCGCTCACCAGCCAGCGCTCACCGGCCGACGCTCACCACCCCTTGCGCTCGCTGGAGTACCGGGTGAGCGCCGCGAGGTAGTTCGCCCGCTCGAACGCGGCCGGGTCGGAGACCTTGCTCTGGCTCACCGCGCCGATCATCTCGCGGACCGATGCGTAGCCGCGCACCTCGAGCCAGGCACGCAGGTGGTCGAGGAGGATGCCCGCATGCTCGGGGCCGTGCCGCAGCAGCGACGACGTCGTCATGACGACGTCCGCCCCTGCGAGGAGGCCCTTCACGACGTCGGAGCCGCTGTGCACGCCCGTGGTGAGCGCGAGCGACGCGTCGATGCGGCCGTGCAGGATCGCGCACCAGCGCAGCGGCAGGCGCAGCTCGTCGGAGTCGGAGAGCACGAGGCGCGGCTCGACGGCCATCCGGTCGACGTCGATGTCGGGCTGGTAGAAGCGGTTGAACAGCACGATGCCGTCGGCACCCGCATCGGCGATGCGCCGCGCCATGTCGGCGAACGCGGACCAGTGCGGCCCGACCTTCACCGCGATCGGCACGGGACTCGCGGCGCGCACGGCCTCGACGAGCTCGAGCGTCTCCTGCTCGACCTGCCGGCCGGTGGTCCCCATGTCGGCCGCGACGCGGTAGACGTTGAGCTCAATGGCGTCGGCCCCGGCGTCGGCGAGCATCGCCGCGTAGCGGGTCCAGCCGCCCCGGGTGACCCCGTTCAGGCTCGCGATGACCGGGACGGACAGCGTCTCGCTCGCCTCGCGGACCAGCCGCAGGTAGCGGTGCGGCCCCGCGTTGTAGTCGTCGAGCGCCGGCGTGTAGCCGCCCGTCGCCTCGGGGTGCGCCTCGGCGTCGCGGTGCGTGAGGTCGGTCGCGACCTCCGCCTCGTGGGCGATCTGCTCCTCGAAGAGCGACGGGAGCACGACCGCGCCGACACCGGCGGCGGCGAGCGACTCGAGACCGGGCAGGTGCCCGGTGATCGGACTCGACGACGCGACGATGGGGCTGCGCAGCTCGATGCCGAGGTAGCGGGTGGTCAGCTCCGGCGGTCCCTCCGCCGCCGGTCCGGAGGGGACGACGAGGCCCGGTCCGGCGAGCGCCTCCTCCTCCGGGTCGTCGGGCAGGAAGCCGGTGATGCGGTGCCGCGGGCTCATCGCCCCTCCTCCCCCGACGCCGGAGCGCCCTCATCGCCCCCGTCGCCCCGGTCGCTCCCGTCGCCCACGTCGCCCCGGTCGCCCACGTCACCCTCGGCCGGCACGGAGCCGACGAGGCGCCGCTCGACGCCGGCGAGCTGCTCGTAGTAGCTCCAGCGCTCGGTGATGTCGCGCTGCAGTCCGGCCCGCAGGAGCGCCGCCCGCTCCGGATCGCTGCGCTCGAGCATCGCGAACCGGCCCTCCGTCGAGAGCATGTCGCGCAGGTCGGTCGACGGCGGCTTCGAGTCGAGCCGGAACGGCGTCGTCCCGGCAGCCTCGGCCGGGTGGTAGCGGAACAGCGGCCAGTAGCCGGTGCGCACCGCGAGGTCCATGCGCTTCATCGAGTCGCGCATGTCGACGCCGTGCGCGATGCACGTGGAGTACGCGAGGATGAGCGAGGGTCCGGGCCATGCCGCCGCCTCGTGGAACGCCTTCACGGTCTGCATCTCGTTCGCACCCATCGCGACCTGTGCGACGTACACGGTCCCGTACTGCATCGCGATGACACCGAGGTCCTTCTTCGTCACCGACTTCCCACCGGTGGCGAACTTCGCGACCGCGCCCTTCGTCGTCGCCTTCGACGCCTGTCCACCGGTGTTCGAGTACACCTCGGTGTCGAGCACCAGGATGTTGACGTCGGCGCCGGACGCGAGCACGTGGTCGAGCCCGCCGAAGCCGATGTCGTACGCCCAGCCGTCGCCACCCACGATCCAGACCTCCCGGCGCACGAGCGCACCGGCGAGCTGGTCGAGCGCCCCGGCGGACCGGGCCTGCGGGCCGTCGACGCGCGCGAGGACCTCGCGCAGCTCGACCACTCGGCGGCGCTGCTCCGCGATGCCCGCCTCGTCGTCCTGGTCGGCGTCGAGCAGCGCGTCGACCAGGCGGTCGCCGACGACCGGCGCGAGCTCGCCGAGGAGGTTCACCGCGACGGCACGCTGCTGGTCGAGGCCGAGGCGGATGCCGAGGCCGAACTCCGCGTTGTCCTCGAACAGCGAGTTCACCCAGGCCGGGCCGCGCCCGTCCTCGTTGACGCTCCACGGCGTCGTCGGCAGGTTCCCGCCGTAGATGGACGAGCACCCGGTCGCGTTGGCGATGACCGAGCGGTCCCCGTAGAGCTGGCTGAGGAGCTTCAGGTAGGGGGTCTCCCCGCAGCCCGCGCACGCACCGGAGGACTCGAAGAGCGGCTGGAGCAGCTGCGAGTGCTTGACCGTGTTGGTGCGCACGGCGGTGCGGTCGACGTAGGGGATCGCGTCGAAGAAGCGGTAGCGGTCACGCTCGACGTCGCGATGCTCGGGGGCGGGCTCCATGCGGATCGCACGCCGTCCCGCGTCCGAGCGGCTGACCGCCGGGCAGGTCTCGACGCAGACGCCGCACCCGGTGCAGTCGTCGGGCGCGACCTGCACGGTGAGCAGGTGGCCGGAGAGGCTGCGGTCCTTGAACTCCTTCGAGAGGAACACGTCCGGTGCGCCGTCGAGCGCGTCCGGCTCGTACGCCTTCATCTGGATGGCGGTGTGGGGGCACACGATCGCGCACTTGCCGCAGTCGATGCACAGGTCCGGGTCCCAGATCGGGAGCTCGGGCGCGAGGCTGCGCTGCTCGTAGCGGGAGGTGGCGGTCGGGAACGTGCCATCGACGGGGAGCGCAGACACCGGGAGCAGGTCCCCCTCCCCCTCGAGCATCCGCGCGGTGACGCGACGCACGAAGTCGTCGACCTCCCGGCCGGGCGGCATCAGCGCGAGCGCCCGCTCGATCAGGTCGGGCGTCGGGGCAGCGGTGACGGAACCGGCGTCCGTCGGCACGGGGATCCGCACGAGCGCGTCGCGCGCCGCCGCCACGGCGGCGAGGTTGCGCTCGACGACCTGCTCGCCGCGGGAGCCGTAGGACTTCCGGATCGCGTCACCGATCGCCCCGATCGCCTCGTCGGGGTCGACGAGGTCGGCGAGCGCGAAGTAGGCGGCCTGCATGACCGTGTTGATGCGCCCGCCGAGACCGACCTCGCGGGCGATCCGGTAGGCGTCGATCGCGTGGACCTCGAGGCCGCGCACGATGATGTCACGCTGAGCACGCGCGGGCAGCATCGCGAGCACCTGGTCGGTCGGGAACGGTGCGTTGAGCAGCAGGACACCGCCGTCCTTGAGGCTCGCGGTGACGTCGAGCTTCTCGAGGAGGCCGAACTGATGGCACGCGACGAGGTCGGCGCGCTCGATGAGGTAGCTCGCGTGGATCGGGTCGGGAGAGAAGCGGAGGTGGGACACGGTCGTCGCCCCGGACTTCTTCGAGTCGTAGACGAAGTAGCCCTGCGCGTGGAGGTCCGTGAGGTCACCGACGATCTTCGTCGTGTTCTTGTTCGCACCGACGGTCCCGTCCGCACCGAGCCCGTAGAACACGGCGCTGCGGTCACGCGGCCCTGCGGGGACGACGAATCCGTCCCGCGGCAGGACGGACAGGTGGGTCACGTCGTCGACGATGCCCGACGTCATGCGTCGGCGCGGAGCGTCGGCGGCCAGCTCGTCGAGCAGCCCCGCGACCATCGCGGGAGTGAACTCCTTCGACGCGAGGCCGTAGCGAGCGCCGTGCACGCTGGGGAGCGTCGCGCGATCGCCCCGCATGACCGCCTCAGCGAGGGCGGTGAACACGTCCTCGAGGAGCGGCTCGCCGACGGCTCCCGGCTCCTTCGTCCGGTCGAGGACGAGGACGCGCTCGGCGGTAGCGGGCAGCGCGGCCAGCAGATCGGCGACGGGGAACGGGCGGTACAGGCGCACGTGCACGACACCGACGGGTCCGCCGGCGTCACCGGCGTCGTTGAGCAGGTCGACGGTCTGACGCACCGGTCCGATCGCTGAGCCCATGACGACGATCACGCGCGCCGCGTCGGGGGCCCCGTGGTACTCGACGAGGTCGTAGCTGCGGCCGGTGACCGCCGCGAGCCGCGCCATCACCCCGCGCACGACCTCGGGCGCCGCGTCATGGAACGGGTTCGAGGCCTCGCGGGCCTGGAAGAACACGTCGGGGTTCTGCGCCGAGCCGCGCAGGACGGGACGGTCCGGGTCGAGACCTCGCCCACGGTGCGCGAGCAGCGCCTCATGGTCGACGAGACCGCGCAGCTCGTCGTCGGTGAGCAGCTGCACGCTGTTGAGCTCGTGGGAGGTCCGGAAGCCGTCCATGAAGTGCAGTACCGGCAGGCGCGCCTCGAGCGTCGCCGCGTGGGAGACGGCGGCGAGGTCATGCGCCTCCTGCGGCGTCGACGACGACAGCATGATCCATCCGGTGGAGCGCACGGCCATCACGCCGGAGTGGTCGCCGAAGATCGACAGCGCATGCGTCGCGACCGTCCGAGCCGCGACGTGGATCACGGTCGGTGTGAGCTCACCGGCGATCTTGAACATCTCGGGGATCATCAGGAGCAGGCCCTGCGAGGCGGTGAACGTCACGCCGAGCGAACCGGCCTGGATCGCACCGTGCAGCGCGCCCGCGGCGCCGGCCTCCGACTGCAGCTGCGACACGCTCGGGACGACACCCCACGCGTTCGCGACGCCGCGCTGCGCCCAGTCGTCGGCGTGCTCGCCCATCGGCGACGAGGGCGTGATCGGGTAGAGCGCGACGGTCTCGCTCAGCGCGTAGGCGGCCCTGGCCACGGCCTCGTTGCCGTCGATGCAGACCGTCGCAGCGGCTGCGACAGCCGCATCACGCTCGGGGGACGTCGTGGTGGCTGCGGACACGCGCGCGGCTCCTCCGCCGGCGTCGCTGCGTGACCGGCGATGAGCGCACGCTACGGAGCGTCCACCCCGCTCCGGGCGGCCTCAGGTCCCCCATCCGTGTGACCTGCGTCCCCCCTCCCACGGTCGGGCGGCAGGTCCTCGTCCTCGCCGCAGCGCTCGGCGCGGACCTCGACGACCCTGCGGCCGCGGCGCACCGTCACGGTCAGCGCGATGCCCCCGACCTCCACGCGGTCCCCCACGCGCGGGATCCGCCCGAGGCTCCCGATGACGAGGCCGCCGACCGTGTCCCACGCCTCGTCGGGCAGCTCGACATCGAGCGCGTCCCCGAGGTCGTCGACGTGCGTCCCCCCGTCGCCGCGCCAGCCGCCGCCCGGGAGCTCCTCGATGGCGGGGCGCTCGTCGTCGTGCTCGTCGACGATCTCGCCGACGATCTCCTCGAGGACGTCCTCGATGGTGACGATGCCGACGACCTCCCCGTACTCGTCGACGACGAGCGCGAGATGCACGGCGGCGGCCTGCAGGTCCCGCAGCACGTCGTCGGCGCGCCGCGACTCGGGCACGTGGTAGGGCGGGCGCACGAGGTCCGACCATGCGGACGCATCGCGGTGGAGGACGCTCGGGTCCTGGCGCATGCGCGCGAGCAGGTCACGCGCATGGACCACTCCCGTCATCGCGTCGGGGTCCGAGGGCTCGTGCACCGGGAGGCGGGAGCGTCCGTGCTCGAGCGAGACGTCGACCACGTGCGTGAACGTCGCGTCGGAGGGGACCGCGATGACGTCGGGCCGCGGGACCATGATGCTGCGCGCCGTCGTGTCGTCGAGCTCGAGGATCGACAGGATCATGCGCCGCTCGCCGGCGTCGAGGACCGTGTCCTCGTCCCCGCCCGCCCCTCGGTCCTCGCCGTCGGCGTCCGAGGTGGCGTCGTCACCGTTCCCACGGCGCGCCGGGTCGAGCAGCTCGAGCCCGCTCGCGACGAGCGCGACCACCGGTCGGGCGGGCCGGGCGAGCAGCAGGCCCGTGCGCTCCACGCGGTGACCGACCAGCGGGCGGGCGGCGAGCGGGGCCACCACG
>SKII01000174.1 GCA_007116505.1 Nitriliruptoraceae bacterium | reverse complement strand
TGCGGAGATGGTCAGTGGGCAGCTGCACGTCGATGAGCCGGCCCCCGACCTCCGCGAAGCGCCGCGACAGGTCGAGCAGCGCGACCTTCGAGGCGTCCGGGCGACGATGGAACATCGACTCACCGGTCAGGATGGATCCGATCTGCACGCCGTAGACACCGCCGATCAGCTCGTCGGCGTCCCACACCTCGACGGAGCGCACCCAGCCGAGCGCCGCCAGCTCGCGGTACGCGTCGCGCATCTCGGGGGTGATCCAGGTCCCCTCGGAACGCTGCGCGCACGCCTCGATGACCCGATCGGGCGCAAGGTCGACGGTCGCTGTCCAGCCGGAGCCGAGCAGCGTGCGACGCAGGCTCCGGCTGACATGGAAGGCGTGCGGCGCGAGGACGGCCCGCGGGTCGGGGCTGAACCACAGCAACGGCATGTCGGCGTGGGGCCAGGGGAAGATGCCGCGGTGGTAGGCCGCCACCAGGGTCGCGACGTCGAGATCCGCGCCGACCCCGACGACCCCGTCCTCGTCGGCCCGGTCCGGATCGAGTTCCCAGCGGCAGGGGGCGACCGGTCGCGGTCGCCCCACGACCTGCCAGGCGCCGGGCTGCTCCCCCACCAGCGCCCCTCCGTCCGCCCGTACCGACGTCCGGAGGGACGCTAGCGCTAGCGTCCCTCGCCGATGCCGGCCCCGGGGCGGGCCCGTCAGGGCGGTGCACGATGTCCACGGATGCGGTCGACGGACCGGAACGAGGTGCGCGCCTGGCCCGTGGTTCGAGCGCGGTCGGCGCCGGCATCCTGCTCTCCCGCCTCGCAGGACTGCTGCGCGAGAAGCTGCTCGCCTACTTCCTGGGAACGGGTCTCGCTGCCGAGGCGTTCCGCGCCGCGCTCAGGATCCCGAACCTGCTGCAGAACCTCCTCGGCGAAGGTGTCCTGACGGGGGCGTTCGTCCCGACCTACGCGCGCATGGTGCGCGACGGCCGCGAGGAGGACGCGGGCCGCCTCGCCGGCGCGATCGCCTCGGTCCTGATCCTCGTCCCCGGCGTGCTCGTCGTCATCGGCGTGGTCCTCGCGGAGCCGATCACACGGGTGCTGACCCCGGGCTTCCCCGCAGGGTCGCCGAAGACCGAGTTGACCGTCGCCCTCGTCCGCATCCTCACACCATCGCTCGGCTTCCTCGTGCTCAGCGCCTGGTGCCTCGGTGTGCTCAACGCGCACCGCAGGTTCTTCCGCGCCTACGTCGCCCCGGTCCTCTGGAACGCGTCGATCATCATCGCCCTCTCCGTCGCCGCCTCGTTCGGTCGGGGCGATACGGACCTCGCTCGGGCGGTCGCGCTCGGCGCCCTGATCGGTGCGGCCCTCCAGTTCCTGGCGCAGCTCCCAGCGGTGCTCCGCAGCGCGCGCGGCATCCGACTCGGGCTCCGTGGCGACGTTCCCGGACTCCGGGAGGTCCTCGACGCGTCGGTCGGCGTCATCCTCGGTCGCGGCATCGTCCAGCTGTCCGCGTACGTCGACCTGATGATCGCCTCGCTGCTCGCTGCCGGCGCCGTCGCGGCGCTCGGCTACGCGCAGGTCCTCTACCTGCTGCCGGTCAGCCTCTTCGGGATGAGCGTCGCCGCAGCCTCGCTCCCTGACCTCGCGACGACGCCGTCGGATGACCGCGAGCGCCTCCTCGCGGAGATCGAGCGCGGGATGGCCCGTATCGCGACCTTTGTCGTGCCGACCAGCGTCGCGTACCTGGTGCTCGGCAGCGCGATCGTCACGGTGCTCTTCGGTGGCGGTGCCTTCGGCAGCGCCGAGACACGCCAGGTCAGCGTCGTGCTCGCCGCGTACGCGGTGGGTCTGCTGGCCACCACCCAGTCACGCCTGCTGCAGTCCGCCCTCTACGGGCTCGACGACACCCGCACCCCCGCACGCGTCGCCGGGGTCCGCGTCCTCGTCGGCACCGTCGTCGGCGTGTCGGCGATGCTCCTGCTCGATGGGTTCCGCTGGGACGCGTCAGGTCCGGTCCGCGTCGCCGATACGGGTCTGGCCGATCTCACCGCAAGGGGTTCGATCGAATCGCTGCATCGCCTCGGGGCGGCCGGAATCGCACTCGGGGCATCGGTGGGCGCCTGGCTCGAGTGGTGGCTCCTTCGCCGCAGCGTCGCGCGCCGGACAGGCTCAAGGAGGGCGAGGACGGGCATCACGCGGCCACTCGTCGCAGCGTCGAGCATCGTGCTGGCCGCGCCCATCGGATGGTGGATCGCGGCACGCTCGGGGCAGCTGCTCGCCGCCGCTCCGGTCGCTGTCGAAGGCATCGTCACGCTCGTCCCGGCGGTCGCGCTCTTCGGCGTCGCCGCTATGGCGCTCGACCTCCACGACGTCCCGGGGGTCCGACGCGCGCGCACCGTCAGGCGCCGTCGACGTACTCGATGAGGCCGCCCTGGAGCCACGCGAGGGCGTCCATCAATCGCATCGCGTCCTGACGCGGGTCCTCGTCCGGAAGGTCGCCGCGAGCGATCTTGTCGAAGCCGATGGTGGCTGCGAGCGCGATGCGCAGGTCGTTGAGCGCCTCGACGACACGCATCGCCTCGTCGCGATCGAGGGTTCGGACGTAGGCGCCGGACTCGACGCCGCCACGCAACCCCGTAGCGAGATCCTGCAGCCTTGCGATGCGCGAGGTCATCAGATCCTCCCGCAGCAGGCCACGCAGCTCCGCGTCGAGTTCGGCGTCGCCGCGCGAGGCGGTCGGCGCAAGCCGTGCGAGGAGCTCGCCGCCCGCATCACCGTCGGGCCTCGGGTCGGCCAACCGGACCGCGAGTCCCTCGGCGAGCGAGGCGAGGACGTCGACCTCCTCCTCCGCGAGGCGCAGCGTCACGCCATCGTCAGTGCGTTCGAGGCGCGCCATCAGACGTCGCGCTCGAGCGTGGCCTGCAGGCCGTAGCCGTGGAGCTGAGCGACGTGCAGCTCCGCCTGCTCCCGCGGCTCCTCGGCGACGACCGCGCGCCCCTCGTGGTGCACGCGGAGCATCAGCTCCTCGGCGCGCTCGCGCGAGTACCCGAACACGCGGCGGAGCACCAGCGTGACGTAGGTCATGAGGTTCACCGGGTCGTCCCAGACGACGACGAGCCAGTCATGGGAACGATCGGGGAGATCGTCCTCGACGACCTCCGCGAACGGGTCGACGACGGGGTCGAGGACCGGAGCACCCGGTCCGGCAGCGGTGGCTGTCATCGGACGAGGGCGCGATGCGTGCGGATCAGCGGCGACGCCGGCGCGCCATGCGGCGCTGACGCTCCGCGTCCTCCAGCGCATCCCAGGACGGCGGGGGTGCCATGGTGCGACCGACCGGCGAGCCGGCCGGCGCGGCCTGTGTGACGGTGACCGAGGCGACGGCCCGACGGTTCCCCGCCGTCTCCGCCGGCTCGAACTCGACCTGGTCCCCCGCACCGAGCGTGCCGCTGGCAGCGGCGGCCGGGACGTAGTACTCGTCACCGTCCTCGGCGACGAGGAAGCCGAATCGACGCTTCGCGTCGAACATACGGATGCGTCCGGTGGGCATGGCAGGTCGTCCTTCGTCGGCCGGTCGGCGTGTGGTGCCGGGGCGGCGGCGCCGCGCGGTCCGGCCACGTGGTTCTGGCGGTCCCAGGAGTCTAGCGACCATGGAGGGGTGCGACTCGACCGACCGGTCGCCGGGCTCAGGACTGGGCAGCCACGTAGGCCCGGAGCACGTCGGAGACCTCATCATGGGCTCCCTCGGCGAGCGCCTCGAGGGGGCTGCGGCCGTCGAGGCGGCGCTGGCGGCTCGTGAGCCAGCGGGTACACGCGTCCGGGTCGACCCAGCCCTGCAGGATCCGAAGGGCGTCGAGCGCAGCGAGCAGCGCATCCGAACCGCCCGAGCCGATCAGCGCATCGACCGGATCGTCGCCCACCACGTCACGCAGTTCGGCCTCATCGTCGAGCGGGTCGTCTCGGTACATGTCACCGGCCTCCGAGGACATCGTGATGCCGCTCGCAGTCGGCCACGAAGTCCTCGGCCGCGGCGATCCTCGCTGGGAGCCGTGCGAGCTCGTCCTCGATCAGGGCTGCTCGTCTCGTGAGCACCTCCCCGAGCTCGGCATCGGAGTTCCGCAGCACCCTTCGCATGCGCGCCGGCACCGCTGCGCGCAGCGCCGCTTCCTCCCGCTCCGAGCGACGCAGCCGTCGGAGCTCCTCCCCGAGGTGGTCCTCGTAGCGGCGGAGCAGGTCGACCTCCTCCCGCGCGCGGAGCAGTGCGAAGTAGGCGGTCTCCCGCTCGTCGCGCTCAGCCATCAGCAGCTCCGCGCACGTCGAGTCCGAGCCGTGCCACCGACGCGTCGAGCTGCCGGAGTCTTCGAGCATCACGCACGACGCTCCTTCGCAGCGCGTCACGTTCCCGCATGACGCGACCGAGGACCTCCGGATCATCCGGCGCACCATCCTCACCGGTCCACGCAGAACAGATCCGCTGGAAGTCGCACCAGTCGCAGAGGCGATGGGGCGTCGGCGTATCCTCTCCCGACCGGATGCGTCGCGCGACCTCCTCGAGCCGATCCGGAACGGCATCGAGGTCCAGCTCGTCGACGGGGACCGCGACGACCATCCCGGGGACGACGAAGTCGAGAGCGACGCTCTCGGGCAACCGACCGTAGAGCTCGCGCGTCGCCAGCGCGTAGATCGCGAGCTGCAGCGACGACCGGACCTGCGCCTTGGTGCGCCCACGACGGTTCGTCTTGTAGTCGATCACGTGCAGCGCCCCGGAGTCGTCGAGATCGATGCGATCGATCGCGCCGACCACGACGATCTCCTGGCCGACCGGCAGCTCGAACCATGCCTCGGTCGCAGCAGGAAGACGGAAGCCGGCCTTCATGACCCGATCGTGGAAGCGCGCGATGACCTCGCGCGCATGCTCGTAGGCACGCAGCTGCTCGTCACGCTCGACCTCCGCGTAGCCGGCGCTGTCCCATCGCTCGAAGAGGACCTGCAGCACCTCCTCGAGCTGCGGGAGGACGGGGAGCTTGCGGTCGTAGAGCCACTCGAGCACGGCGTGGATGGAAGAGCCGAAGGAGAGTTGGGGCGCTGGGGCCTGCGGCAGCCCGTCGACGTACTGGTAGCGGAACAGCCGCGGGCAGCGTTCGAACGTGTCGACGCGGGTGAACGAGAGACGCAGGCGCCCGTCCGCGCCACGGAGCGGGTCACGTGACCCCTCGTCCTCCGGCAGGACCTCGACGAGGGCCTCCTCGACGTCCATGTCGGACGGCCCCGAGACGTCCTGGCCCTCAGCCACGACGGTGCTGCTCGACGAGCGACATGACGGCATCGTGGAGCGCCCCGTTGGTCGCGACCGCGCTACCGCCATCGGAGCGGTCCACGCCGTCGAGATCCGTGACCCTGCCACCCGCCGCGAGGACCACGGCTCGGACCGCGGCGAGATCCCAGGGGTTCAGCTGCGCCTCGATGACGACGTCGGTGCTGCCGGCAGCGAGCAGGCAGTAGGACCAGAAGTCGCCGTACCCGCGCTGTCGCTTCGAGGACGTGGCGAGCCGTGCGAGCAGACCGGGGAGCCGCTGCTCGACGTCGGAGAACGCGCCGACCGCGACCTCCGCCTCGCTCAGCGCTGCGACCCGGCTCACGGAGATCGGGCGCCCGTCCTGCCGGGCCCCGTGCCCGACGACGCCCTCCCAGCGACTGCCGAGCGCCGGCGCCGATACGACCCCGACGCGCTCCTCCCCCGCGACGGAACACGCGATGAGGGTCGCGAAGATCGGGTTGCCCTTGACGAAGTTCGTCGTCCCATCGATCGGGTCGATGGTCCACACGGGGGTCTGCTCATCGCCCGGCGATGCGGCGCCACCCCAGCCGTCCTCCTCCCCGAGGACACGGTGATCGGGGAAGGCCTCGAGGATGCGCCGCCGGAGTGCGACCTCGACGGCGACATCGACGGCGGTGACCTCGGTGCCGTCAGGCTTGCGTCGCACCTCGGGGTCACGACCGAACGCAGCAAGGGTGAGACCGTCGGCGACGTCCGCGAGCTCGCGCGCGAGTGCGAGGACGTCGTCCGCGATC
>SKII01000062.1 GCA_007116505.1 Nitriliruptoraceae bacterium | reverse complement strand
GGCACGTCGGGCGAGCGTTCGTCGAGCACGGGTGCGACCTTCCGGACGAGGGACGTGACGAGCGCGCCGACCCAGTCGTTCCAGGCGGTCGGACCTGTCGCGCGGCCGTCGGCGACCGCCAGCAGGTGGAGCGATGCCAGCGTAGAGGGCGTCCCGACCTCCTCGCCGACCTCGACGGCCAGTGCAGGGTCGGCAAGGTCTCGGCGACGGGCGGTGTCGGGCAGCAGGAGGTGGAGGCGGACGAGCCGTCCGACCTGCTCGGCCGTCGCGTGGGACGCGCCCAGACGCCGTGCGAGGGCCATGGCAGGTCCGACCCCCGTCTCCGCGTGAGGCTCGCCGTGGACCTTCCCGACGTCGTGGAGGAGCGTGGCGAGCATGAGGGCGTCACGGTCCTCCACACGCTCGAGCGTCTCCGCGGCCCAGGACTCGGTGCGGACCAGCGTCGCGAGCTCGGCCGCGGCGTTCCAGCCATGGCGATCGAGCGTGAAGCGGTGGTACGGGTTGCGCTGGGTCCGTCCCCGCGTCGGCTCCCACTCGGGCAGCAGCGCGGTGAGCACGCCCGTGTCGTCGAGCTCGGCGATCGCCGGCAGGGCCGACGCACCCGACCACAGCACACGCAGGAGCACGCGGCCCTCCTGTGGCCCGACGTGCCAGCCATGCGCGCGCTCCGTGTCCGACGCGACGGTCCGGAGCCGACCGGCGCTGCGTCGCTCGAGCACGGCCGCGGACGTCGCGAGCGCCTCGAGGAGTCGGACGGGGAGGTCCGGCGCGCGCAGATCGACGTCGTCGGGCATCCGCAGGACACCGTCGACGAGCTCGAGGCCGCCGATGCGCTGCTCCGACGGCCGGCGGAGCCTGCGCCGTCCGCGCGCGAGGTCGGCACGGACGAGCCGCCATGCGCGGCGGTGCGCGTGGTCGATGACGCGGGCGGCGAGGGCGAGCTCACGCAGCAGACGGTGAGGGGCGAGCTCGTTCGGTCCGGCGTCGACATGGCCGAGGCGCGCGGCGACATCCTCGTGGAGCTCGAAGCGGACGCTGTCGTCCTTCGCCGCGACCCGTGCCGGGGCCCCGGCGCGTCCCTCACGGTCGGCGCGTGCGAGGTGCAGCGCGACGCGCGCCGAGAGCAGCACCTGCTCGGCACGCCGGAGGCGGGGCAGGTCGTCCGCGCCGAGCAGCCCCGCCGGGACGAGCGGCTCGAGGCCGGGGCGTCCCACGAGCGCCGCGGCCGCCCACCGCAGCGACTGGATGTCCCTGAGCCCTCCCGCACCGAGCTTGAGGTCGGGCTCGAGCGTCTCGGTGGG
The DNA here is from genome assembly GCA_007116505.1 of Nitriliruptoraceae bacterium. Next base: position 4,857 of record SKII01000062.1, on the reverse strand, counting down.
GGTCGCGGTCGCGACGTGACGCTCCTCGTCGGAGCGGAGGAGCTGCTCGAGCAGGCGTGCAGGCTGCCGCGCGATCCTCCGGAGCCCCTCGTCGCGCACCTGACCGGCGAGCCCGCTGTCGCCCGCGACGGTCCGCGCGTCGAGCAGGGCCGTCGCCGCATCGAGCTCCTCGGTGGCGGCGAGTGCCTCGCGGCGGGTGCGGACCGCGTAGCCGACGGTCAACCCCACGTCCCACAGCGGGTAGACGACCGTGCGGACCAGCAGCTCGAGGTCGTCACGGGGCAGCCCCGGGTGCAGCAGGAGCAGGTCGACATCCGATGCGGGGCAGAGCTCGCGCCGGCCGTACCCCCCGACCGCGACGACCGCGACGGACGCGCCGAGCCGAGGGCCGCACGAGCCGAGCAGCTGCGCGAGCGTCGCGTCGACCGCCTCCGTCCAGGCCGCGCACCACGACGCGCCCGGACGGGGCCCGTCCAGTGCGAGCCGGGAGGCGGTGGCTCGCAGCGTCAGGGTCGCGCCGGGCGCGTCCTCGGCCGCCATGGCTGGCAGCCTCATGGCGACCTCAGATGGCCTCGTCGTCGGTCTCGCCGGTGCGGATCCGGACGATGCGCTCGACGGAGGTCACGAACACCTTGCCGTCGCCGACCTCGCCCGAGCGGGCGACACCGACGACCGCGTCGATGACCGCATCGACGGATGCGTCGTCCGCGAGGATCTCGAGCTTCACCTTCGGGATGAACTCGACCGTGTACTCCGCACCGCGGTAGATCTCGGTGTGCCCACGCTGGCGTCCGTAGCCGCGCACCTCCGAGACGGTCAGCCCCGCGACGCCGGCGCCCATCAGCGCCGCCTTCACCTCGTCGAGCTTGTGGGGCTTGATGATTGCTGTGACGAGCTTCACCTGGTCCTCCTGGGTTCAGCGCCGGGCGGGCGGAGCGAGCGCACCGTCCGCCGCGGCGTTGCTGTCAGCGTGCCGTGCCGAGGTCTCGTCGCGGTGACATGATCGTTTCGGGGCCGTTACGTGCTCCGGCGGTCCTGCGCGAGCCGGCATCGATCCGGCGCTCGCGCGCAGCTCCCGGGCAGGGACGGGGGTACGGGAGGAGGGTGCGGGACGGGGGTACGACCGGGCTCGGGACGCGCGGGCTTGGTGCTGTGCATCCTGCGCCCGAACGTGGGCGCTTCGGTCCCTATAGGATATTGGAACCGATTAAAGGGCGGTCAGAAAGCGGTTCAGGCCCCGATACCACGCTTGTCCCCCCGGCGAAGAGGTGCGCGCTGAACGCACGTTCGTCGACACTGAGGCACCGTCGGCGTTCACTGCGTCCTGGCGGGCTGCCCCTGCCCGCCACCCGGCCGCCTCCGTGCGGCCGCCGGCGACCCCGAGCCCCATCGGGGTGCGCCGGATCGGATGGAAGCCTTCGTGCTCCCGTCCACGCCGGTCGACGCCGTGCCCCGCGCGTCCCGGCGAAGCGGCGACCCCGGCCATCGGCCGGGGTCGCTCGCTTCTCCGGCGGTCGCGGCCGCCCGTGTCGCTCAGCCCCGTCCGAGGCGCTCGATCATGAGCGCGGCGGCGGCCGACGGGTTGTCGGCGACGGGGATGCCGAAGCCCGCGAGGATCGCCTGCTTCTCCGCGGCCGACTCCCCTCCCGGGCCGTCCTCCTTCACGATGGCCCCGGCATGGCCCATCTGCTTGCCCGCCGGCGCCTCGAAGCCGGCGATGTAGCCGACGACCGGCGTGTCGGGGATGTTGTCGCGGATCCACTCCCCTGCGCGCTGCTCCTCGCCACCGCCGATCTCACCGACGAACGCGATCGCGTCGGTGTCGGGATCGGCCGCGAAGGCCTGGATGACGTCGAGGAACTGCGTCCCGATGACCGGGTCACCCCCGATCCCCACGCACGTCGAGATGCCGATCCCGGCCTGCGCGAGCTCGTGCATGATCTGGTAGGTCAGCGTGCCCGAGCGGCTCACGAGCCCGACACGTCCGGGCATCGTGATGTCCGCCGGGATGATGCCGACGTTGGCCTTCCCCGGGCTGATCAGCCCCGGGCAGTTCGGGCCGAGCAGCCGCGCACCCCCGTCACGCACGACGGTGTCGTAGACGACCGTCATGTCGTGCACCGGCACGCCCTCGGTGATCACGACGATCGTGCTGACGCCGGCTGCGTGCGCCTCGAGGATCGCGTCCTTCGTGAAGGGCGCAGGCACCATCACCATCGAGGTGTTCGCCCCGGTCGCGTCGACCGCCTCGGCGACGGTCGCGAAGATCGGAGCATCGAGCTCCTCCCACGTCCCGCCACCGCGCTTGGGGTGGACGCCGGCGACGACCTGCGTGCCGTAGGCCTTGTTCCGGGCCGCGTGGAACGTCCCCTGGGCACCGATGCCCTGGACGACGACGCGGGTGTTCTCGTCGATGAAGATGCTCATGCTGCGCTCCTTGCGGCCGCGACGGCGAGGGCCGCCGCCTCCTGCATGGTCGGTGCGGGGATGACGCTCGGGTGGGCGGCCTCCGCGAGGATGCGCCGGCCCTCCTCCGCGTTCGTGCCGTCGAGACGGACGATGAGCTTCTGCGGGAAGTCGCCGAGCTGCTCGAGCGCGCCGAGGACGCCGCGGGCGACCTCCTCGCCACGCGTGATCCCTCCGAAGATGTTCACGAACACGCTGCGTACGGCCGGGTCGGACAGGACGAGCCTCAGCGAGGCGGCCATCGACTCCGCCGACGCACCACCGCCGACGTCGAGGAAGTTCGCCGCACGACCGCCGTTCTGGGCGACGACGTCGAGCGTCGCCATCACGAGGCCCGCCCCGTTGCCCATCACCCCGACGTCGCCGTCGAGCTTCACGTACTGCATGCCCTGCTCGCGGGCCCGCGTCTCGAGCGGGTCATCCCCGTCGATGCCCTCGATGCGCCACTCGGCGTGGTTCCCGCGCCGGAACGCCGCGTTCCCGTCGAGCGAGACCTTCGCGTCGAGCGCAATCACCCGGTCGTCGGGCGTGCGGATCAGCGGGTTGATCTCCGCCAGCGTCGCGTCCTCCGCGAGGTAGGCGCCGAAGAGCGCGACGAGCAGGTCCGCCGCGTGCTCGCGGACCTCCACCGGAAGGTCGGCAGCGGTCACGACCTCCAGCGCGATCGACCGGGGCAGCCCGTCGACCCGCTCGGACGGCACGACCTGCCGCTTGACGACCGCGCCGGGGTCGGTGCGGTTGACCTCCTCGATGTCGACGCCACCCTGGCGCGAGCAGATGATGAGGTCACCCTTGTTGACGCGGTCGTGCAGCACCGACAGGTAGTACTCCTCGACGATGTCGGAGGCCGGCTCGAGGTAGAGCACGTGCACGATGTGGCCCTTGATGTCGAGGCCGAGGATCGCCTCGGCGGCCTCGCGGGCCGCGTCGACGCTGGTGACGACGCGGACGCCGCCGGCCTTGCCGCGGCCGCCGACCTTCACCTGCGCCTTCACGACGACGGCGGACGAGCCGGAGCCGAGGATGCGCTCAGCGGCGGCGACCGCCTCCTCGACGCTGCGGACGACCTCACCGGGCGGTGGGACGGGGACGCCATGTCGGGCGAACAGCTGCTTGCCCTGGAACTCGACGAGGTCCATGGGGACTCCTTACGGTCGGGGACGTGCTCGGGGACGTGCTCGGACGGATGGGGGGCGTGCGGAGCGGCCGCTCAGGAGCGGTCGGGGACGTTCGTCCGGACGAACTCGACGATGTCAGCCATCGCGGCGCCCGGGGTGAAGACCTCGGCGACGCCCTGCGCACGCAGCGTCGTGAGGTCGGCGTCGGGGATGATGCCCCCGCCGAAGACGAGGACGTCCTCGGCCCCCGCATCGCGCAGGAGCTCCACGACGCGGGGGAAGATGGTCAGGTGCGCGCCGGAGTGGACCGAGAGCCCGATGGCCTGCGCGTCCTCCTCGACGACGGCCGCGACGACCTGCTCGGGCGTCTGGTGGAGGCCCGTGTAGATGACCTCCATCCCGGCGTCGCGCAGCGCCCGGGCGACGACCTTCGCGCCACGGTCGTGGCCGTCGAGGCCGACCTTCGCCACCACCACGCGGATGGCCACGGGCACCTCCGGGCTTCACCTCGGTCGCGAGCGGAGTCGCGAACGTTCGCGGGCGGTTGCTGCGCCGTGCCGTGGGCGCCGTGCCGTGGGGAGGACGGACGCGACCGTGGACCGTTGCGCGATGGGCATCCTAGTCCGCGTGGAGGACCCGTCACGGCGGGTAGCGTCGTCGACGTGACCGAGCATCCCGACGCCCCGCAGGAGCACGTCCCGACGCCGGAGGGCGCCGGAACCTCCCACGTGCCCGCCTTCGGACCGAGCGGCTACCTCCCCGACCGGGCCGCCCGCCGGGCCCGCAAGATCGTCCTGCGCGCACCCCTCGGGCTGCAGTGGGTGGTGGCGTCGCTCGTCGCCGGACTGGTGGTGCTCGTCGCCGGCGTGCTCGTCCTCGGGCGTGGCGCGGACACCCCTGGTGGGGACTGGACGGTCATCGGGCCCGTCGACGCGCTCCCGACGAGCATGCAGGACCCGGGGACCGGGCTGCTCGTGGTCCACATCGCCGGGAGGGTCCGCGCGTTCGAGGCCCCCGACGGCGTCGCCTACTGCGCCCCGTCGAACCGCCTCGAGCATCCCGACGGCCGCGTATGGGCGCTGACGGGACGCGGACTCGCAGGCACCCCGTCGCTCGCGCCCGTCCCGACGCTCACCATCTCCGGCATCGCCCACGTCGACCCGACACGGACGGGCACGCCATCCGAGCCGCTCGATGACCCGGCCGAGCCCGCCTGCTGAGACGGCTCAGCCGCGTCGCTCAGCCGCGTCGCTCAGCCGCGCGCCCGGGCCAG
>SKII01000039.1 GCA_007116505.1 Nitriliruptoraceae bacterium | reverse complement strand
CTCGCCCACGGGGACCTCATGGTCCGCGGCCGGCTCGAGCGAGGACCGCTCGGGGAGGAGCCCTGCCACGAGGACCACTCCGGAGAGCACGGCCGCCGCCACGGCTGCGGCCGCGGCCATCGCTGCGCTCGCGGCGGGTCGTGCATGGCCGGGTCGCGCATGGCCCGGACGCGCATGGCCCGGACGCGCATGCACCGGCCGGGCCCGCACCGGCTCGCTCATGGTCCCCCACCTCCCACGGCCGCCCGCGGCCGCCCACGGCCACCCACGGTCGCCGCGCGACCCTCCGCCCGAGGTCGCTCCCGATGTGGGATGATGCCAGCCCGACGCGTGCAGGCCCGACGGTCCCTGTCCACGAGCCCCCAGCCCTCCGGAGGCGACCGCGATGACCCCACCGGCCGGACGCCCCCGTGGCGAGACGCTCGCGGCGGGGCTCGCAGCGAGGGTGGGACGCTCCCGGGACCTCCTCCTGCGGCTGCGGGACCGGCTCCCCCCGATCGACCCGTCGCGGGACGGGCTCCAGCTCGTGCTCGCCGCCATCGTCGGGCTGCTGACGGGCATCGTCGCATGGCTCCTCGTGTCCGGCATCCACCTCGTGAGCGCGTTCGCGTTCTCCGATCCCGTGCCGGCGTGGCAGATCGTCGCGGTCCCCACGCTCGGCGGACTGGTCGTCGGCCTCCTCGTGTGGCGCATCGTCCCCGAGGTGTCCGGGGGTGGCGTCGTCGCGACGATGGAGGCGATGGCGATCCAGCGGGGGCGCCTCCGACGTCGCATCCCGCTGGCCGGCGTCGCCGCGACGTCGGTCGCACTCGGCACGGGCGCCTCCGGTGGGCGTGAGGGCCCCATCGTCCTGTTCGGTGGCGCGGTCGGATCGTTCGTCGCAGGTCTCGGCCGCATGGACGAGGACCGGACGCGTTCGCTCGTCGCGGCCGGTGTCGCGGCCGGCATCGCCGCCTCGTTCAACGCACCGATCGGCGGGATGCTGTTCGCCATCGAGCTGCTGCTCGGCGGGCTGCGCCGCGCAGGGGCGCTCCAGACCATCGTCGTGGCCGCCGTCGTCTCCTCCGTCACCGCGCGCCAGCTCGTCGGCCCGGGCCTCCCGCTGTTCCAGCCGGCCCGCAGCGCGCGCCTCGGCGACCCCTCCGAGCTGTTCATCTACGCGCTCGTCGGCCTGCTCGCGCTGCTCGTCGCCGGAGGGTTCCGCTACGGGGAGGCCGCGGCAGGACGGGTGTTCGGCCACGTGCGCACGCGGGTGGGCATCCCGCTCACCGTCGCGCTCGGCGGCCTCGTCGTCGGCCTGACCGCGCTGGCCGTCCCGGAGGTGCTCGGCGAGGGCGCAGACCTCCCGAACGTCCCGGGCGTCTCGCAGGAGCCGATCCGCGCGATGCTCGACGGCCTGCTCGGCTCGGGCTGGCCCGTCGCGTTCACCCTCCTCGTGCTGCTCGTCGCGAAGCTCTTCGCGAGCGTCGTGAGCATCGGCTCCGGCTCGGCCGTCGGGACCTTCGCACCGAGCCTGTTCACCGGTGCGGCGCTCGGCGGCGCCGTCGGCGCGGTCGCGGTCGAGGTCCTGGGCGTGCGCAGCGCCACGGGGTTCGCGCTCGTCGGTATGGCGGCGGTGTTCACCGCGCTGGTCCGCGCACCCCTCACCGCCATCATCCTCGTGTTCGAGCTGAGCGGCGACTACGAGCTCGTGCTGCCGCTCATGATCGCTGTCGGCATCGCCACGTTCGGCGCGGACCGGCTCGGATGGCGTTCGATCTACGTCGAGGGTCTGCGGGAGCGCGGCGTGACGCTCGACCGGCCCGACGACGTCGACGTGCTGCAGCTCGTCGCGGTCCGCGAGGTCATGACGCGGCCGACGGACCCGCACGCGACCGTCCCGGCCGACCTCCCGCTCGAGGAGCTCCGGCGACGCTTCGCCGCAGCGAGCCTGCACGGCGCCGTCGTCGTCGACCCGTCCGGCGGGCTCGTCGGTGTCGTCGCACGCGCCGACCTCGAGCGGCATCACGACGCGCCCGAGGGCCTCACCGCGGCCGACATCGCGACGCGACGGCCGGCGACGGCCGTGCCCGACGAGCCCGTGTTCCGTGCGGTGCAGCGCATGGCGAACCTCGACGTCGGACGGCTGCCCGTCGTCGACCCGACGAGCGGTCGCGTCGTCGGCGTGTTCCGCCGGGCCGACGTGGTGCGCGCCTACGACCGCGGGATCGAGCGCACGGTCTCCGAGCGGCTCTCCCGGGACGCGGGCAGGCTCCGCGACGTGACCGGCCTGGAGGCCGTCCGCCTGGTCGTCGCCGGAGGTTCCGCCGTGGACGGCGCCGAGGGGCGTACCGTCCGGTGGCCGGAGCGCACGATCCTGACGGGCATCCAGCGCGGACGCGAGGCGATCGTCCCGGCCGGGGACACGCTGATCGTCGCTGACGACGTCGTCGTCGCCCTGACCGGCGACCCCGACGCGCTGCGCGAGCTGCTCCGGAGACCCGCAGCCACTGCTCCCGACCCGACCGAACCCGGCCCGACGGAGGAACACCCATGAGCACATCCCGCCACACGATCACGGTCGCCCGCGGCGACGGCATCGGCCCGGAGGTCACCGACGCGACGCTGCGCGTCCTCGAAGCAGCAGGCGCACCCCTCGACCACGAGCACATCACCATCGGCCTGACCGCCTTCGAGGCCGGCCATCCGACCGGCATCCCCCCGGAGGCATGGGACACGATCCACCGCAACGAGGTCCTCCTCAAGGGACCCATCACGACCCCGCAGGGGGGTGGCTACCGGTCGCTCAACGTGACGATCCGGACGTCGCTGGGGCTGTACGCGAACGTGCGTCCGACGAGCGCGTTCGCCCCGTTCGTGCACTCGATGCACCCGGGGATGGACCTCGTGATCGTGCGCGAGAACGAGGAGGACCTCTACGCCGGCATCGAGTTCCGTCCGACCGCGGAGGTCGCGAAGTCGGTCAAGCTCATCTCGCGTCCCGGCACGGAGCGCATCGTGCGCTACGCGTTCGAGTACGCGCGCGCCCACGGACGCCGCACCGTCGCCTGCATGACGAAGGACAACATCCAGAAGCAGAGCGACGGACTCTTCCACCGCGTGTTCGACGAGGTGGCAGCCGAGTACCCCGACATCCGGAGCGAGCACCACATCATCGACATCGGTGCTGCCCGCCTGGCCGCCCAGCCGGAGCGCTTCGACGTCATCGTGACGCTCAACCTCTACGGCGACATCCTGTCCGACATCGCCGGCCAGATCGCCGGCTCGGTCGGCATCTCCGGGTCGGCGAACATCGGCCCGCGCGCCTCGATGTTCGAGGCCGTGCACGGCTCGGCACCCGACATCGCCGGACGCGGCATCGCGAACCCCTCCGGCCTGATCAACGCAGCCGTGCAGATGCTCGTCCACCTCGGTGAGGCACCGGTCGCCGAGCGCATCGCGAACGCGTGGCTCGCCACGCTGGAGAGCGGCCTGCACACGGCGGACCTGTTCCGGGAGGGGCTGAGCGAGCGCGAGGTGACGACCGTCGAGTTCACCGACGCGGTGATCGAGCGGCTCGGGTCGATGCCGGAGCGCCTGCGTCCGGCGACGTTCGTCACTCGCCGCATCGAGGTCCCCGAGCCGTCGCCCTCCATCGTGGTGCGCGAGCGCGCCGGCATCGACGTGTACCTGCAGTGGGACGACGAGGGCCGGGACCCGGCCGCGCTGGCACGGGCGATCGACGCGGCGGTCCAGGGGCCGCTGCGGCTCTCGCTCATCACCAACCGCGGGGTCGAGGTCCATCCGGGAGGGCACGCGTCGACGTTCGTGACCGACCACTGGCGCTGCCGCTTCCTGCCCGAGGAGGCGGCATCTCCGGTCGCGCTCGATGCGGCGCTCGCGGTCCCCGTGCTGCTCGGTGCTGCGGGGCTCGAGGTGGTCGGGACGGAGGTGCTGCAGCGTGTCGACGGTGCCGAGGGGTACTCCTCGGGGGCGAGCGGCTGAGTCCGGACGACGGACCGGGAGCAGAGGACCGGGAGGCAGAGGATGACGGACGAGGAGCGCCACGCACACGGGATGGAGGTCCGCCGCGCCGTCCTCGGTGATGCGCACGTCGATGCCGCGCTCGCGCGGACGACGCCGCTCGACGCGCCGTTCCAGGAGCTCATCGTCGGTTCGGCCTGGGCGGACGTGTGGGGACGACCCGGCCTCGAGCGCCCGACACGCAGCCTCATCACCATCGCGCTCCTCGCCGCACTCGGGCACGAGGACGAGCTCGTGATGCACCTGCGGGCCGCACGGCGGACCGGTGCGAGCGAGGAGCGGATCGCCGAGGCGCTGCTGCACGTCGCGATCTACGCCGGGGTGCCCGCTGCGAACCGCGCGTTCTCGGCGCTGCGTCGTGTGGCGGCCGAGGAACGGGAGGGCGGCGCGCAGGGCGACACGGTGGGGCCCGGCGGCGCGGACGGCGCGGACGGCACGACGACCTAGGCTGCGGGACGGGACGCAGGGTCCGGGTCGCGAGGAGGCGTCGGGGATGGCGCGGTTCATGACGCTTCCCGAGGCGGTCGCCGCGCACGTCCACGACGGGGACACGGTCGCCCTCGAGGGGTTCACGCACCTCATCCCCTACGCCGCCGGCCACGAGATCATCCGCCAGGGGCGGCGCGACCTCACCCTCATCAGGATGACCCCGGACCTCCTCTACGACCGGCTCATCGGCGCGGGCTGCGCACGGCGCCTCGTCTTCTCCTGGGGCGGGAACCCGGGAGTCGGGTCGCTGCACCGCATGCGCGACGCGGTGGAGAACGGGTGGCCGGTGCCCCTCGAGATCGAGGAGCACAGCCATGCGGCGCTCGCCGCCGCCTACCAGGCCGGCGCGTCCGGGCTCCCGTTCGCGACCCTGCGCGGCTACGTCGGCACGGACCTGCCGGCGGTCAACCCGCGCATCCGCAGCGTCACCTGCCCGTTCACCGGGGAGGAGCTGGCCGCCGTCGCTGCCGTCCGGCCCGACGTGACCGTCATCCACGCCCAGCGGGCCGACCGTGAGGGCAACGTCCTCCTCGAGGGCATCGTCGGTGTCCAGAAGGAGGCGGTGCTCGCCGCCGCGCGCTCCGTCGTGACCGTCGAGGAGGTGGTCGACGACCTCGCACCGGGCGGCCCCAACGCGGTCGTGCTCCCGGCGTGGGTGGTCGACGCCGTCGTGGTCGCGCCGGGCGGCGCCGCCCCGTCGTACGCGCACGGCTACACGAAGCGCGACAACGCCGCGTACCTCGCGTGGGACGCGGTCTCGCGCGACCGCGACACGTTCCGCGCATGGCTCGAGGAGCACGTGCTGTCCGGGGGTCATGTCGCTCCGGGGGCCCCCGGCCACGGGCAGGAGGACCCACGATGACCGCGCCGGCCACCCGCGAGGAGGGCCAGGTCGTCATGGCGAGCCGCGCGCTCGCTGACGGCGACGTGTGCTTCGTCGGGATCGGCCTCCCCTCCGCCGCGTGCAACCTCGCTCGTCTCACCCACGCCCCCGGCATCGTCCTCATCTACGAGTCCGGCACGCTGCGGACGCGCCCCGAGGTCCTGCCGCTCTCCATCGGTGACGGCGAGCTCGCGGAGACGGCGCTCACCACCGTGTCCGTGCCGGAGATGTTCCAGTACTGGCTGCAGGGCGGACGGATCTCGAAGGGGTTCCTCGGCGGGGCTCAGGTCGACCGCTTCGGCAACATCAACTCGACGGTCATCGGCGACTACGCACATCCGAAGGTGCGGCTCCCCGGGGCCGGCGGTGCTCCGGAGATCGCCGCGCACTGCCACGAGACGATCATCACGAGCGCCCACTCCCCCCGCGTGCTCGTCGAACGCGTCGACTTCATCACGACGTTCGGCCACGGCGTCGGGAGCGGGGACCGTGCCGCCCGGGGCCTGCGGACGAAGGGGCCGACGCTGCTGGTGACCGACCTGTGCGAGATGCGCCCCGATGCGGAGACCTCGGAGCTGGTCGTCACCGCGCTGCATGAAGGCGTCACCCGTGAAGAGGTGGTCGCCGCGACCGGATGGACCCCGCGCTTCGCCGCCGACCTCGCGACGACCGAGCCACCCACCGCCCACGAGCTCGCCACGCTGCGCGAGCTCCGGCGACGCACGCAGGAGGCGCACCGTGGATGATGCAGCCCCGAGGGTCGACCACCACGCG
>SKII01000122.1 GCA_007116505.1 Nitriliruptoraceae bacterium | reverse complement strand
CGTTTTCTTCCTGAACCCGGATTGCATCGACCTGCTCACCGCGCAGGAAGCGGGTGTCACCGCCATCCAGCACTTCGGCCTTGCGCAGCATCTGGCGAATGATGACCTCGATGTGCTTGTCATTGATCTTCACCCCTTGCAGGCGGTAGACGTCCTGAATTTCCTGGACCAGATAGTCAGCCAGCTTCTCGATACCCAGGAGACGCAGGATATCGTGTGGATTGGGCTCGCCGTCAACGACGGTTTCGCCCTTTTGCACGTGCTCGCCTTCAAACACCAGCACCTGGCGCCATTTCGGGATCAGTTCCTCGTGCACCTCACCGTTTTCATCGGTGATGACCAAACGCTGCTTGCCCTTGGTCTCCTTGCCGAAGCTGACCACACCGGAGGCTTCAGCCAGGATGGCGCCTTCCTTGGGCTTGCGTGCTTCGAACAGGTCGGCCACTCGCGGCAGACCGCCGGTGATGTCGCGGGTCTTGGACGACTCCTGCGGGATGCGCGCGACAATGTCGCCCACGCGAATCTGCTGGCCATCGGTGACGTTGACCACCGCGCCGGCCGGCAGGTAATACTGCGCCGGCTGTTCGGTGCCCGGAATATTGAGCGGCTTGCCGTCGCTGTCCAACAGGCGAATGATCGGGCGCAGATCCTTGCCTTCGCTGCCGCGCTTTTTCGGGTCGGTCACGACCACCGAACTCAGGCCAGTGATTTCGTCGGTCTCCTCGGTCACGGTCACGCCGCCGATGAAGTCCTGGAAACTCGCGACACCGGCCACTTCGGTGACAACCGGGTGGGTGTGCGGATCCCAGTTGGCCACGTTCTGGCCGAGTTCGACCGGGTCGCCTTCCTTGACACTCAGGATCGCACCGTACGGGATCTTGTAGCGCTCGCGCTCCCGGCCCTGGCTGTCAATGACCGACATCTCACCGGAACGCGACACGGCCACCAGCTTCCCGTCGGCATTTTCCACCGACTTCAGGTTATAGAAGCGGATCGAACCGCTGGACTTGACCTCGATGTGGTCAATCGCCACAGAACGCGAGGCCGCGCCACCAATATGGAAGGTCCGCATGGTCAGCTGGGTGCCCGGCTCGCCAATCGACTGGGCCGCAATCACGCCAACCGCTTCACCCTGGTTAACCAGGCTGCCGCGGGCCAGATCGCGGCCATAGCAGGCCGCGCAGATCCCGTGTCGGGTCTCGCAGGTAATCGGCGAGCGCACCAGCACCCGATCCACACCTTTCGACTCCAGGGTCGCGACCCAGTGCTCGTCGAGCAGCGTACCGCGCGCGCAAAGAACGTCGTCGCTGTCGCTCTCGTAGATATCCTGCGCCACAACACGGCCCAGGATACGCTCACGCAGCGGTTCCACGATGTCACCACCTTCCACGATCGGCAACATCTCGATGCCCTGCTCGGTACCGCAGTCTTCCTCAATCACGACCAGATCCTGGGCCACATCGACCAGGCGACGGGTCAGGTAACCGGAGTTGGCGGTTTTCAGCGCCGTATCGGCCAGGCCCTTGCGCGCGCCGTGGGTCGAGATGAAGTACTGCAGAACGTTCAGGCCCTCGCGGAAGTTGGCGGTAATCGGCGTTTCAATGATCGAGCCATCGGGCTTGGCCATCAGCCCGCGCATGCCGGCCAGCTGGCGGATCTGCGCCGCTGAACCTCGGGCACCGGAATCGGCCATGATGAAGATGGAATTCATCGAATCCTCTTCGACCTCGTTGCCTTCGGTGTCGACCCTGATTTCCTTACCGATGCGCTTCATCATCGCCCGCGCAACTTCTTCGTTAGTGCGCGACCAGATGTCAACCACCTTGTTGTAGCGCTCGCCGGAGGTCACCACACCGGATGCGTACTGGTGCTGAATGTCCAGCACTTCCTTGTCGGCCCGGTCGAGAATTTCCTTTTTCTCGGGCGGCACCTGCAGATCGTCCAAACCGATCGAGGCACCGGCACGCGTCGAGTAGGCAAAGCCCGTATACATCAACTGGTCGGCGAAGACCACGGTCTTTTTCAGCCCCAGCTCGCGGTAACACTCGTCGATCAAACGCGAAATCTGCTTCTTCTTCAGGGTCTGGTTGACCAGGTCAAACGGCAACCCCGCCGGCACGATATCCCACAGCATCGCGCGACCCACGGTGGTCTGCTCGCGCCGAATGGTCTCCACGGCCTCGCCGTTTTCGATCACGGTCTCGCGGATCCGAACCGTAATGATGGCCTGCAGGTCAATCTGGCGATTGGCGAAGGCGCGGTGCACCTCGGCCACGCTGGAAAAGAACATGCCTTCTCCGCGCGCGCCGGGCAGCGAGCGGGTCATGTAATACAAGCCCAGAACCACATCCTGGGTCGGCACGATGATAGGCTCGCCGTTGGCCGGCGACAGGATGTTGTTCGATGACATCATCAGCGCGCGGGCCTCGAGCTGGGCTTCGAGACTCAGCGGCACGTGCACCGCCATCTGGTCACCGTCGAAGTCGGCGTTGAAAGCGGTACAGACCAGCGGATGCAGCTGAATGGCCTTGCCCTCGATCAGAACCGGCTCGAACGCCTGGATACCCAGACGATGCAGGGTCGGAGCGCGGTTGAGCAGCACCGGATGTTCGCGAATGACCTCTTCGAGAATGTCCCAGACTTCGCCTTCCTCGCGCTCGACCAGCTTCTTGGCCGCCTTGATGGTCATGGCCAGTCCGCGGCGCTGCAGCTTGGAGAAGATGAAAGGCTTGAACAGCTCCAGGGCCATCTTCTTCGGCAGACCGCATTCGTGCAGCTTCAGGGTGGGCCCGACAACAATCACCGAGCGGCCGGAGTAATCGACGCGCTTGCCCAGCAGGTTCTGGCGGAAACGGCCCTGCTTGCCCTTGATCATGTCGGCCAGCGACTTCAGCGGGCGCTTGTTGGTGCCGGTAATCGCCCGACCACGGCGGCCATTGTCGAGCAGCGCATCGACCGATTCCTGCAGCATGCGTTTTTCGTTGCGCACGATGATGTCGGGCGCACTCAGGTCCAGCAGCCGGCGCAGACGGTTGTTGCGGTTGATCACGCGACGGTACAGGTCGTTCAGATCCGAGGTCGCGAAACGCCCGCCATCAAGCGGCACCAGCGGCCGCAGGTCGGGCGGCAACACCGGCAGGATGGTCAGAATCATATACTCCGGACGGTTGCCCGAGTCGATGAAGGCTTCCATCAGCTTGATGCGCTTGGTCAGGCGCTTGATCTTGGTTTCGGAGTTGGTCGCCGCGATTTCCTCGCGCAAGCGGGCCAGCTCGGGCACCAGGTCAATATTCTTGAGCAGTTCATAGACCGCTTCGGCGCCCATGCGGGCGTCGAACTCGTCGCCGTATTCTTCCACCGCGTCGAAATACTGCTCATCGGTCAGCAACTGGCCGCGCTCCAGCGGTGTCATCCCCGGATCCAGCACGAGATAGGACTCGAAATACAGGATGCGCTCGATATCGCGCAGGGTCATGTCCAGCATCAGGCCGATGCGGCTGGGCAGCGACTTCAAAAACCAGATGTGGGCAACCGGCGAGGCCAGCTCGATATGACCCATGCGCTCGCGGCGCACCTTGGTCAAAGTCACTTCGGTGCCGCACTTTTCGCACTTGACGCCGCGATGCTTCATGCGCTTGTACTTGCCGCACAGGCACTCGTAGTCCTTGATCGGACCAAAAATGGCGGCGCAGAACAGGCCTTCGCGCTCCGGCTTGAAGGTTCGGTAGTTGATCGTCTCCGGCTTTTTGACCTCGCCGAAAGACCAGGATTTGATCAACTCGGGAGGAGCCAGGCCGATCCGAATGGCATCGAAATCGGCGATCTGGTTCTGACGCTTGTATAGATTGAACAGGTCACGCATGTTCTTTGACTCCTCCTGGGATCAGGATTCTTCCAGTTCGATGTTGATGCCGAGCGAGCGGATTTCCTTCACCAGCACGTTGAACGATTCGGGCATGCCGGCCAGCATCTGGTTGTTGCCGTCGACGATGGACTTGTACATCTGGTTGCGGCCCTGCACATCGTCGGACTTGACGGTGAGCATTTCCTGCAGGGTATAGGCCGCACCATAGGCTTCGAGTGCCCAGACCTCCATCTCGCCGAAGCGCTGGCCGCCGAACTGGGCCTTGCCCCCCAGCGGCTGCTGGGTCACCAGACTGTAGGGGCCGGTGGAGCGCGCGTGCATCTTGTCGTCGACCAGATGGTTGAGCTTGAGCATGTACATGTAGCCGACCGTCACCGGTCGGTCAAAGGCATCGCCCGTGCGGCCATCGTAGAGTGTGGTCTGGCCGGATTCCGGCAGATCAGCCATCTTCAGAAGCTTTTTGATTTCGACCTCGTCGGCGCCGTCGAAAACCGGTGTACCCATGGGCACCCCGCCTTTGAGGTTGGTCGCCATTTCGAGGACTTCATCGTCGGAGAACTGCGCCATGTCAACCCGGCCGTCGCGGTCGGAGTTGTAGATGCCGCCAATGAAATCACGAACCTCCTCGGTCTTGCGCTGCTCTTCGAGCATGGTCTCGATCTTCTTGCCCAGACCACGTGCCGCCCAGCCCAGGTGCGTTTCGAGCACTTGGCCGATGTTCATGCGCGAAGGCACGCCCAGCGGATTGAGCACGATATCGACCGGCGTCCCGTCATCAGTGAACGGCATGTCCTCGGTCGGGACAATGGTTGAAATCACACCCTTGTTGCCGTGGCGGCCCGCCATCTTGTCGCCGGGCTGCATGCGGCGCTTGACCGCCAGATAGACCTTGACCATCTTGAGCACGCCCGGAGCGAGATCATCGCCGCGGGTGATCTTGGCCTTTTTCTCCTCGAAGCGCTTGTCGAACAACTTGCGCTGCTTCTCGATCTGGCGGCTGGCCCGCTCCAGCAGGTCCTGGGCGTCTTCATTGCGCATCCTGAGCTTGAACCACTCATCGCGCTTCAACCCTTTGAGATAGGTCTTGTTGACCTTGTCGCCCTTCTTGATTCCGGACGGGCCCTTGTCGGCGATCTTGCCGATCAGGACGGATTCCAGGCGGGCGAAGATGGCGTCTTCCATGATGCGCAGCTGATCATCAAGATCCTTGCGCACCCGGCGGATTTCGTCTTTTTCGATGGAGATCGCGCGGGCGTCCTTGTCCACCCCTTCGCGGGTAAACACCTGCACATCGATCACGGTCCCGTCCATGCCCGTGGGCACGCGCAGGGAGGTGTCCTTTACGTCGGAAGCCTTCTCACCGAAAATCGCGCGCAGCAGCTTTTCTTCCGGGGTCAGCTGGGTCTCGCCCTTCGGCGTGACCTTGCCAACCAGGATGTCACCCGCCTTGACCTCGGCCCCGATGAACACGATGCCGGCCTCGTCAAGCTTGTTCAGGGTCGACTCCCCGACGTTCGGGATATCGGCCGAAATCTCTTCCGTGCCCAGCTTGGTGTCACGCCCCACGCAGGTCAGTTCCTCGATGTGGATCGAGGTGAAGCGATCCTCCTGGACGACGCGCTCCGAGATCAGAATCGAGTCCTCGAAGTTGTAGCCATTCCAGGGCATGAACGCGACCAGCATGTTCTGGCCCAGGGCCAGCTCACCCAGATCGGTCGACGGGCCGTCGGCCAGGACGTCGCGCTTCTGAACCACGTCGCCCACCCTGACCAGCGGACGCTGGTTCATGCAGGTGTTCTGGTTCGAGCGGGTGTACTTGACCAGGTTGTAGATATCCACCCCCGGATCGTCTTCGCCAACCTCGTCTTCATTCGCCCGAACCACGATTCGGCCGGCATCGACCTGATCGACCACGCCGCCACGCAGGGCCACGGTGGTCACGCCGGAATCGGTCGCGACCACCCGCTCCATGCCGGTGCCGACCAGCGGCTTGTCGACCCGCAGCGTCGGCACGGCCTGGCGCTGCATGTTCGAGCCCATCAGGGCGCGGTTGGCATCGTCGTGCTCCAGGAAGGGCACCAGCGAGGCGGCTACCGACACGATCTGGCGCGGCGAGACGTCCATGTACTGGATCGCGTCGGGCTGCTGCAGCGCGAATTCACCCAGGTGGCGACAGGGAATCAGTTCATCGACGAAACGACCCTGGCCGTCCAGGTCGGCGTTGGCCTGGGCGATCACATACTCGCCCTCCTCGATCGCCGACAGGTATTCGACTTCATCGGTGACCTGGCCGTCGCGCACCTTCCGGTACGCCGT
>SKII01000169.1 GCA_007116505.1 Nitriliruptoraceae bacterium | reverse complement strand
GCCTGCCGACCGACCTGAACGCCGTCCTCGGGATCGCGGAGGAGCCGGACGCGAACGACTGGATGCTCCAGGCCCGGTGCCTCGACGCCGACCCGGAGGCCTTCTTCCCGGAGAAGGGCGGATCGACCCGTGAGGCGAAGCGCATCTGCGCCGCCTGCCCGGTCCGCGAGGAGTGCCTCGAGTACGCGCTCGAGAACGACGAGCGGTTCGGCATCTGGGGCGGGCTCTCCGAGCGTGAGCGCCGGCGCGCGAAGCGTGTCTCGGGCGCGCGCGTGAACCGCCTCACCGCCTGACGAACCGCCTCGCATCGGACGGGGTCGTCCGGACGGGACGGCCGGGAATGCCGTGATGGCCCGCTGATAGGTTGCTCCGGCGTCGAGGTCGTACCGCTGCCGCTGCAGCGCCGGACCGGAGAGCCCCAGCATCGTGTCGTCCCCCGGTCCGCGCATCGTCGCCGTCCTCGTCTCGCATGACGGCGGCGACCGGATCAGGCGGACGTTGGCTTCGCTCGCCGCGCAGACGCGACCGGTCACCGACGTCATCGCTGTCGACAACGCGAGCTCCGACGGCACCGGTGCCGTCCTCACCGAGCTCCTCGGGACCGAGCGCGTCGTCCTGTCCGACGGGGACCTCGGCTTCCCGGCCGCCGTCGATGTCGCGCTCGACGCCCTCGACTCTCAGGACGCCCGCCTCGGGCGGACCCCGGCCGAGGACGACCTCCTCCTCCTCCTGCACGACGACATCGAGCTGGAGCGTGACGCCGTGGAGCGTCTCGTCGCTGCCCTCGAGGACGACCCGCGCGTCGCGATCGTCGGGCCGAAGCTGCGCTGGGCCGACGACCCGACCCGGCTGCAGTCCGTCGGAGCGACCATCGACCTGACAGGTCGCGTCGACGACGGCATCGACCCCGGCGAGCTGGACCAGGGTCAGCGCGACGGCGACCGTGCCGTGCTCTTCGTCCCGACCGCCGGCATGCTCGTCCGCCGCCGCGTGTTCGAGGAGCTCGGCCGCTTCGACGCCCGGGGTCATGCCTTCCGGGAGGACCTCGACCTGTGCTGGCGGGCTGCGATCGCCGGGCATGATGTCGAGGTCGTCCCGGGTGCCGTCGCTCTGCACGCCGCACTCGCCTCCGAGCATCTGCGCGGAGGGCGCGTCGCAGAGCTCGGCCCCCGTTACCTCGCCGAACGCAACACCCTCGCAGCGCTCCTCAAGAACTACGGCCCGGAGCGGCTGCTCCTCGTCCTGCCGCTGGCGCTGCTCGTCGGGGTGGCGAAGGTCGCGGGCTTCCTCCTGACCCGCCGCATCTCCGACGCGCGGCAGACGGTCGCCGCCTGGGGCTGGAACCTCGTCAACCTGCGCGGGACGCTCCGCCTGCGCCGCAGGGTCCAGCGCCTGCGTCGCCGCAGCGACGCGGAGCTCGCCCCGCTGTTCGGTCGGGTCACCCCGCGGCTGCGCGCGTACCTCGAGGCGGTGCTCGAACGCATCGCGGGTGAGGCCGCGCCCGGCGAGCTCGGATCCGCCGAGTCCCAGCCGAGCGCGACCCTTCAGGGCGAGCTGCGCACCGATGTCGATGACGCCCTGCCGACGCTGGGACCGGACCGCGTGGAAGGGCTCGAGGCCGACGTGACGGCCGACCTCGTCATGCACGGCATCGACGACCGTCCGCCCGCCGCGCTGTCCCGCGGGCGTGCGCGTCGGGTCGTCGACCTGATCGCCGAGCGTCCTCTTCAGACGGTCCTCCCGCCGACCGTCCTGCTGCTCCTCGTCGGGCTGCGGGACGTCCTCCTGCCCGGCCCGGTCCGCGGTGGCGACCTCGTGCCGTTCCCCGAAGGTCCGGGGCTCATCGCCCGGCACCTCGCCGGCTGGCACGACAGCGGTGCGACCCTCACCGCCCTCGACCCCTCGCCCGCGCAGCTCGTCCTCGGCGCGCTGCAGGCGCTCCTCGGCGGCGGCGCGCTCCGGATCCTGATCGTGGTCGCGCCTCTGCTCGCCTGGGCCGCAGCGATGCGTGCACTCGCACCGCATCTCCCCGCGACACTGCCGCGCACACTCCTCGCGCTCGCCTACGCCGCGTCACCGCCCGTGCTCGCCGCGCTCACGTCCGGGGACCTCGTCACGCTCGTCGTGGTGGTGCTGGTCCCGCTCATCGCGATCGCCGCGAGCACGGTGCTCGATGCCGCGGCCTCGGTCGAGCGCGTGTGGCGACGGCTGGCGGTCCTCGCGTTCCTCCTCGCCACCGCGATCGCGTTCGCGCCGCCGCTCGTGCTCGTGCTGCCGCTCGTGCTGCTGGCCGGTGTGGGACATGCGCTGGTGGTGGTCAAGGACCCTCGCTGGCGCCGCACGCTCATCTCGCGGGTCGTCGTCGTCGCGCTCCTCCCGCTGCCGCTGCTCGGACCGTGGCTGCTGTCGCTCCCTGACGTGCTCCTCCGCGAGTTCACTGCAGGATCCCCCGTCATCGGTGGCCATCCGGCGTCGTGGCTGACGCTCGCTCCTGCGGGCGGACCGCGGGGCGCCCTCGGCGGGGCGCTCGTCGTCGCCGGTGTCACCGGCGCACTCGTCGTCACTGCCGCCCGCATCGGGCCGACGGCCTACCGCGGGACCGTCGCGATGGTCGCGATCGCGCTCGGGCTCCCGCTCCTCGCGTGGTGGCTCGACGCCGCGGGAACGTCCGTGCGTCCCGGTGTGCTGCTCGTCGTCGCGGCGGCGACGCTGGTCACCCTCGCCACCCTCGGGCTCCGGCATGCACCCGCCGTGCTCGCGCAGCATCCGTTCGGATGGCGCCAGGTCGGGGTCGCGACGATCTCCGCTGCGACGTTGGGGCTCACGGGAGCCGCCCTCGCCGGTCTCGCGATCGGTGGCACGCCCGGACTCGTGCGTCAGGAGGCCGTCCCGGCCTACCTCGCCTCGCTGAGCCCGCACCCGCCCGACCGGATCCTCGTCATCGGTGCGACCGACGACGGTGTCTTCTGGGAGGTCGTCCCGGCGGCCGGCCCGGACCTCGCAGCGTTCGGTGTGCGACACGAACCCGAGATCCATGGCCTCATCACGCAGGCCGTCGACGATCTGCTCGCCGGCAGCGACCCACGTGCTGCCGCACGGCTCGGCCGGGTCGGCATCGGCATCGTGCTCATCCCCGAGGCGCAGCAGGACGCACGTCTCGATGCACTGCTACGTGTGCAGACCGCCCTGGACTCGCTGCCCTCGCTCGTCGGCTCCGTGTCGCGGGTGAGCGGTTCCGTCCCGGGGGTCGCGATCGTCACCGACACCAGCACCGTCGGTCGTGTCCCGGACCCCACCGTTCCGCCCCGCAACATCGTCACCACGCTCGAGCGCAGCGGCGCGGACCGCTTCTCCGGCGATGCTGGCCCCGGCGGCGAGCTGCTCGCGACCGTGCCGTTCGGTGCCGGCTGGCGCGTCCTCTCCGACGGATCCCCGCTCCCGATGCAGAGCGACGACGGGCTCGTCCGTGTGCTCGGCGTACCCGCCGGAGTCGAGCTCGAGGTGCTCGCGAGCGCCCCGCCCGAGCGTGGACTGCTGCTGCGCGGCCAGGCGCTCTGGGCGCTGCTCGTCTTCTCGCTGGGCGCGCGGCCGCCCGCGTTCGCGCGCTCCAACGCCCGACGGCGCGCCGAGGCCGACGAGGACCTCGAGCAGGCCGACCGTGATCCACGGAGGCGCGCATGAACCTGCGACCTGTGCCCGTCCTCATCCTCGCGCTGCTCGCCATGCTCGGAGTGCTCGCACTCGGGGTCACCGGTGCGCCGCTCACGCCCGCGCCACCGGAGGGTGCATCGGTGGACGTGACGCTCGCGCCGAGCGCGGGTGGCAGGGTCTGCGTGGCCGGCGCCAGTGATACGGACACGGATGTTGCGCTCCTGCTGCTCGCCGCGCTCGACGACGACGCCGCCGCCGACGCGGCGGCCGCGCGCGGCATCGTGCTGACGCTCGGGCCCGAGAGCTCGCGGTCGACGTTCGGGCCGAGCGTCCCTGGAACGCTCGAGCGGCTCGACGTGCCGCTCGGTGCCGAGGGATGGCTCTGGGTCGGCTGGGCCGACCACCCCGTCGCCGCGTGGCAGGAGTGGCGCACCGATGGCGCGCCCGGCCAGCCGCGCGGGGTCGCTGCGTCCGCCTGCCAGCCGACCGACCCATCGGTCCAGACGGTCCTCGGCATGCGGACAGACGGGGGGTTCGAGGCGCTGCTGCGGTTCGCGAACCCGTTCGTGGTGGATGCGACGTTCGCGGTGACGCTCCTCACCGAGGACGGGGTCGTCGAGCCCGTCGCGCTGCGCAACGTCTCCGTCCCCGCCGGTGAGCGGGTGACGGTGCGACTCAACGACCACGTCCCCGAGGCGTCCGACGTCGCCGCGGTCGTCACGATCGGTGCCGGACGGCTCGCCGTCGAGGGGCTGCAGCGCGCCGTCGCCGCGGTCGGTGGCATCGAGGGCGTCGCAGCGGTCCCGCCCGTCACGGCACCGTCGGTCACCTGGACCTTCCCGTGGCTCCCCGTGGGTCCCGACACCGACGGTGCGGTCTGGGTGCTCAACCCGGAACCGCGACCGGTCACCATCGAGCTCACGCTCCACACGCCACAGGGTGCGAGCGTCCCGCTCGAGGACAGCGTGGAGATCCCCGCGGGCGCCGTCGTGCGCCTCGACACGGCCGACCTCGTCACCGACGGCTCGAGGACATCGGGTCTGACCCTGCGGTCGGGGACGACCGCCGTCCTCGCTGCGGCCGGTGGAGCGTTCCTCTCGAGCGATGCTGCCCGCACCGGACTCGTCGCGTTCGCCGGTGCGCCCCTCCCTGACGCCGAGTGGTCCGTCGCCGGCGCCGTCGTCTCCGGACGCGACACGGTGCTCCATGTCGTGAACCTCGATGAGGTCGCCGTCTCGCCGCGCGTGGTCCTCACCACGCTCCGGCGCGAGGTCGACCCCGGAGCTGCGTCCGGCGCGGACGAGGAGGCTCTCGCCGGTGGGTCGCAGCCGGGTGCTGAGCAGCGGACCACCGTCGTCATCGAGCCGGGGACGCTCGCTCCTGGTGCGACCCTGCGTATCCCGCTGCCCGTCGACGGCGCGCACGCGTTCTCGGCGGTCGTCGACGGAGGTCGCGCGCTCGTCGTCGCACGGACGACGACGGGTCGCGAGCAGCTCGAACCGGTCGCGCTCGCTGCGACGCCTTCGTCCGCCTGGCGGCTGACGGGCCGTCCGCTCCCCGGCCGTCCCCTCGACGGCTGGGTCGCGTCCTCGCCCTCGCGCGCTGCCGAGGAGGGTGCTCCGGCGGGACGCTGAGCGCGCGGCGGTCGCCGGCGTCAGCCCCAGCCGAGCTCGTCGAGCCGGTCGTCGTCGATGCCGAAGTGGTGCGCCACCTCGTGCAGCACGGTGTGGCGGACGAGCTCCGCGAGGTCCCGACGGTTGCGCGCACGGGCCTCCAGCGGGCGCCGGAACAGCGTGATGCGGTCGGGGAGGAGCGGCGGGAGGACGTCGCGCTCCGGCCGGGGGACACCCTCGTACAGGCCCAGCAGGATCTCGTCACCGCGTCCGACGGGGTCGGCAGGGGGCACCTCGGCGACCGTGATCTGCACATCGGCCAGGTACGGGAGGAAGTCCTTGGGGAGCGTCGCCACGGCGTCATCGACCAGGCGTGCGAACCGCTCGACGCTGCGCGTGCGCGCTCCGTCGACCGGACGGCGTCGCCGGTCGACGTCCCTGCGGCGGTGGCGGGCATGACGTTCTCGCATGGCGTGACGCTACCTCCGGGGCCGGACCTCCCGAGCGGCCCGTGGGGCGGACCTGAGGACGGGGTCGAATGCTTGCCGAACCACATGGATGTGGTTTACCGTCCGCCCGTGCCCGCAACCCTCGCCGTCGCCGCTGCTCCCACCCCGCTCGCCGTGAGGGGGGCGCGCGTCTGCGTGCGGCCCGGGTGCGCACGTCGCGCCACCACGACGCTGCGCTTCGACTACTCGGAGCGCACCGTCACGCTCGATCCACTCGGCCCCGACAGCGAGCCGGGGGAGTACGACCTCTGCCTCCATCACGCGGCACGCTCCACCCCCCCCACGGGTTGGACCCTGCGTGACCGCGCTCCGTCATCCGACCCGGTGACGGAGCCCGCACCGCCGGCCGGCCCCGATCGGGGTCCGGGCGTGGCGCGTCTCGCCGCCGCGCTCAGCGCCGTCCCCAGGGCCGTCTCCGAGGACGCCCCTGACGCCGCCCCCGCCGGGGCCGGCCG
>SKII01000156.1 GCA_007116505.1 Nitriliruptoraceae bacterium | reverse complement strand
GTGTTGAAGGCCGGCAGACGCTCCGCGCAGTAGGCGAACGTGTCGGCGGTGAGCCTGAGCGACGGGGTGGGCGGGAAGATGTAGGTCCCCCGCGCGATGTACTCCTTCAGGACATCGTTCTGGATCGTGCCGCGCAGCCGCTCGGGCCCGACCCCCTGCTCGGCCGCGGCGATCTCGTACATCAGCAGCAGCAGGCTCGCCGGGGCGTTGATCGTCATCGACGTCGACACTTCACCGAGCGGTATCCCGTCGAACAGGGCCCGCATGTCCTCGACCGTGTCGATGGGGACGCCGACCTTGCCGACCTCACCCTCGGCGATCGGCGCGGAGGAGTCGTACCCCATCTGCGTCGGGAGATCGAAGGCGACCGAGAGGCCGGTCGTGCCCTGCTCGAGGAGGTACCGGTAGCGCGCGTTGGACTCCGAGGCGCTCGAGAAGCCCGAGTACTGCCGCATCGTCCAGGGCCGCCCGCGGTACATCGTCGGGTGGATGCCGCGCGTGTAGGGGAATCCCCCGGGCTCGCCGACGTCCGCAGCGTCAAGGTCCGACACGTCCTGCGGCCCGTAGACGGCGCGGACGGGGAACCCGCTCACGCTCGAGCGGGCGTCGTCCTCCGCCACGGTCAGCCGCCGCGGCGGTTGCGGACCAGCGCCTTGCGGAAGTCGCGGTTCATGCCCGCGATGAAGTCGATGGAGATCCCCTTCGGGCAGGCCGCCTCGCACTCACCGTAGTTCGTGCACGACCCGAAGTGCTCCTCCATGACCTCGACCATGGCGACGGTGCGCTCGTAACGCTCCGGCTGACCCTGCGGGAGGCTGTTGAGGTGCATCAGCTTCGCCGAGGTGAACAGCTGCGCGGCCCCGTTCGGGCACGCTGCGACACACGCCCCGCAGCCGATGCACGCCGCGGCGTCCATCGCGAGGTCGGCGTCGTTCTTCGGGATCGGGATGAGGTTCGCGTCCTGCGCGGAGCCGGTCTCGACGCTGACGTACCCACCGGCCTCGATGATGCGGTCGAAGGCCGAGCGGTCGACGACGAGGTCCTTCACGACGGGGAAGCCCGCTGCGCGCCACGGCTCGACGACGATCTCATCGCCGTCGGAGAACGTCCGCATGTGCAACTGGCAGGTCGTCGTCGCGGCCTGGGGACCGTGCGCCTGCCCGTTGATCATCATCCCGCACGTGCCGCAGATCCCCTCGCGGCAGTCATGCATGAACTCGATCGGCTCCTGCCCCCCAGCGATGAGGCCCTCGTTGACGCCGTCGAGCATCTCGAGGAACGACGAGTCCTCCGACACGCCGGCCGCCTCGTAGGTCTCGAAGCGCCCGGGGGCGGTCGGTCCGGCCTGGCGCCAGACGCGCAGCGTGACGTTCACTTGTAGCTCCTCGTCGCGAGCTGGACGTTCTCGTAGTGGAGCTCCTCGCGGTGCTCGTTCGGCTGACCGGAGTCGCCCGACCACTCCCACGCGGTCACGTGGTGGAACTCGTCGTCGTTGCGCAGCGCCTCGCCCTCGTCCGTCTGGTGCTCAGCACGGAAGTGGCCTCCGCACGACTCCTCACGGACCAGCGCGTCGCGGCACATGAGCTCGGCGAGCTCGAAGAAGTCGGCCACGCGGCCGGCCTTCTCGAGCGACGAGTTCAGCGTGTCGGCGGAGCCCGGCACACGGACGTTCGCCTCGAACTCCGCGCGCAGGGTCGGGATCTCCGAGAGCGCCTTCTCGAGGCCCTCGCGGGTCCGCTCCATGCCGCAGTAGTCCCAGACGATGCGGCCGAGCTCGCGGTGGTAGTGGTCGACGGACTTCGTGCCGTTGGTGCGCAGGAAGCGGTCGTTCTGCTCGTGGACGGCCCGCTCGGCCTCGGCGAACTCCGACGCGGTCGTGTCGACCTTCGGCTTGCCGAGCATCGGTGCGAGGTAGTTCCCGATCGTGGCCGGCAGCACGAAGTAGCCGTCCGCGAGGCCCTGCATCAGCGCCGAGGCGCCGAGGCGGTTCGCTCCGTGGTCGGAGAAGTTCGCCTCCCCGATCGCGAACAGGCCCGGGATCGTGGTCTGCAGCTCGTAGTCGACCCACAGCCCGCCCATCGTGTAGTGCGGGGCGGGGGAGATGCGCATCGGGACGTCGTAGGGGTTCTCACCCGTGATGCGCTCGTACATCTCGAAGAGGTTGCCGTAGCGCTCCTCGATGACGTCGCGGCCGAGGCGGCCCGTCGCCTCGGAGAAGTCGAGGTAGACGCCGTTCTTCATCGGGCCGACACCGAAGCCGGCGTCGACGCGCTCCTTCGCCGCACGCGACGAGATGTCGCGCGGTGCGAGGTTGCCGAACGACGGGTACCGACGCTCGAGGAAGTAGTCGCGGTCCTCCTCGGGGATCTCGTCGACCGGACGGGTCTCGTCCGCGTCCTTCGGGACCCAGATGCGACCGTCGTTGCGCAGCGACTCCGACATCAGCGTGAGCTTCGACTGGAACTCGTCGTTGGTCGGGATCGCCGTCGGGTGGATCTGCGTGAACGATGGGTTCGCGAACATCGCGCCCTTGCGGTGCGCACGCCAGATCGCGCTCGTGTTGCACGCCATCGCGTTGGTGGAGAGGAAGTACACGTTGGAGTAGCCGCCGGTGGCGAGCACGACCGCGTCCGCCGCGTGCGACTTGACCTCACCGGTGTGGAGGTGCCGCGTGACGATGCCGACCGCACGGCCGTCGACGACGACCACGTCGAGCATCTCGGAGTTGTTGTGCAGGTCGACCGTGCCCTTCTTCACCTGTGCGGCGAGCGCCTGGTAGGCACCGAGCAGGAGCTGCTGGCCGGTCTGGCCGCGCGCGTAGAACGTCCGGCTCACCTGCGCTCCACCGAAGGAGCGGTTGTCGAGCAGACCGCCGTACTCGCGCGCGAACGGCACACCCTGCGCGACGCACTGGTCGATGATGTTGTTCGACACCTGCGCGAGCCGGTAGACGTTCGCCTCACGGGAGCGGAAGTCGCCACCCTTGATCGTGTCGTAGAACAGGCGGTAGACCGAGTCGCCGTCACCGTGGTAGTTCTTCGCCCCGTTGATGCCGCCCTGCGCTGCGATCGAGTGGGCGCGACGGGCGGAGTCATGGAAGGTGAACGCCTTCACCCGGTAGCCGAGCTCCCCCATCGTCGCCGCGGCCGCCGCACCGGCGAGCCCGGTCCCGACCACGATCACCGAGAACTTGCGCTTGTTCGGTGGGCTGACGAGCTTCATGTCGAAGCGGTGCTGGTCCCACTTCGACTCGAGCGGGCCGTCGGGGATCTTCGCGTCGGGGAGGGTCATCTGCCGGCTCCTTCGCTGCGGGCGGGGGTGGGACGGGGTGGCGGGGTACTGCTGGTTCGTGGCGACGTCGGGGACGGACGGCTCAGGCGATGATGCCGAGCTGCACGGCGATCGGGAACGACAGGTTGCCGCCGACCACGACCAGGGTGAACCCGACCGCGAACGAGCGACGCAGGTGGTTGAAGCGCCGGTTGTTCCAGCCCATCGACTGGAAGAGGCTCCACACGCCGTGGTAGAGGTGGAAGCCGAGCGCCGTGTTGGCCACGAGGTAGAAGGCCGCGACGGGAACCGACGAGAAGCTCGCGACGACCTTCTCGTACGGGGTCGAGCCGGACGGCGCCGGGTTCGCCCAGCCGAACGTCAGGTCGGCGAGGTGGAAGGCGATGAACAGCAGCACCACGACGCCCGTCCAGCGCATGGTGCGCGCGGCGAAGTCCGCGACGACGTAGTCGCGCTTGCCCTGGTAGCGCGCCGGACGCGCCTGACGGTTCATCACCGTGAGCTGGTACGCGGAGACGACGTGGACGACGAGCGCCGCGACGAGCACCAGGCGCAGCAGGTTCAGCGTGCCGCTCTCCGGGAGGATCGGGTAGAGCAGCCGCCGGAGGAACTGCGCGTAGGCGTTGAAGTCGGCAGCGCTCTGGTAGAGCTTGAGGTTGCCGAGCATGTGCGCGAACACGTAGCCGAGCCCGACGATGCCCGAGACGGCCATCAGGTACTTCTTGCCGAGCGCGGAGCGGTAGAGGTCGAGCAGCAGTCCGGAGCGGGTCGGGCGTCCGGAGGCGGTCGTGGTGGCCATCGCGTTCGGGCTCCTCGTATGCCGGTGGGACCCGTCCGCCCGCGGATCGCACCACGGCGGGAGCCCGTGGCTCGAGCCTAGCAGCGGACGGAGGCGCCCCTTCCTCGCGTCAGGGGCTCGCGTCAGGGGCTCGCGTCACGCGGGAGGGAGGAGCCCCATCGCGAGTCGTGCACGCTCGAGGGTCGGCGCAGCGACGGCACGCGCGCGGGCCGCGCCATCGGCGAGGAGGCGCTCGAGCTCCGCCGGGTCCGCGGTCAGCTCGAGCGAGCGCTCCCGCATCGGCGCGAGGAAGGCGATGGTGGCCTCGGCGACGGCCGACTTGAGCGCGCCGTAACCGCTCGCCGCATGCTCGTCGGCGACCTGCTCCACGGTCCGTCCGGTCACCGCCGCGAGGATCTCCAGCAGGTTCGTCACGCCGGGCTTCGCCGCCCGGTCCACGCGCACCTCACCGTCGGAGTCGGTGACGGCCGAGCGGAACTTCGCTGCGACCGCGTCGGCGTCGTCGAGCACGAACACGACGCCCTTCTCCGAGGACGAGGACTTCGACATCTTCCGCGTCGGGTCCTGCAGGTCCATCACCCGCGCCGCGACCGGCGGGAGGATCGCCGTCGGCAGCGTGAACACGTCCCCGAAGCGGTGGTTGAAGCGCTGCCCGATGTCGCGCGCCAGCTCGATGTGGTGACGCTGGTCCTCCCCCACTGGAACCTTCGTCGCGTGGTAGAGGAGGATGTCAGCGGTCTGCAGCACCGGGTAGTCGAAGAGCCCCACGCTGACCGACGTGTCGCGGCCGGCGGACTTCTCCTTGAACTGCGGCATGCGTCCGAGCTCACCGAACGTCGCGACGCAGTTGAACAGCCAGGCGAGCTCGGCATGCTCCCGGACGTGCGACTGCACGAACAGGGTGCTGCGTGACGGGTCGACACCGACACCGAGCAGCACCGCGGCGAGGTCGAGCGTGCGTCGCGGCAGGACCGCAGGGTCGTGGTCGTCCGGCGCGGTGATCGCGTGCAGGTCGACGACGGAGTAGACGCAGTCCGCCTCGTCCTGCAGCGCCACCCAGCTCGTGAGCGCACCGAGCAGGTTGCCGAGGTGCACCGCACCCGACGGCTGCATGCCGGAGAAGACCCGTGCCCTCCCGGTCCGCTCAGCGGCCGGTGCGACGCCGCCGTCCGTCACAGCATCTCCGACACCGCGGCGCGCTCCTCCTCGAGCTCCGCGATGGTGCGCGCGAGTCCGGCGCGGGTCGTCGCCGAGAGCTCGAGGCCCTGGACGATCTCGTACCCGCCGCGTCCGTCGGTGGTCACCGGGAAGCCGGAGATGAGCCCCTCGGGTACGCCGTAGGAGCCGTCGGAGACGACCGCCATCGAGTGCCAGTCACCCGGAGCCGTGGCGCGGCCGCCGACCCATGTCGCGACGTGGTCGACGAGCGCGTTGGCGGCCGATGCGGCCGACGAGGCGCCGCGGGCATCGATGACGGCCTTGCCGCGCTGCTGCACCGTCGTCATGAACTCACCCTCGAGCCACGCGCGGTCGGTGATCACCTCGGTCGCCGGACGACCGCCGATGAGCGCGTTGTCGAAGTCGGGGACCATCGTCGGCGAGTGGTTGCCCCAGATGGCGAGGTTGGTGACCTCGCTGACGGGGACCCCGGCACGCTTTGCGAGCTGGGTGACCGCACGGTTCTCGTCGAGGCGCACCATCGCGGTGAAGCGGTCGGAGGGGACCCCGTCGGCGTTCGCGGCAGCGATGCTCGCGTTCGTGTTCGCCGGGTTGCCGACGACGGCGACGCGTACGTCGCTGGCCGCGTTCGCCGCGATCGCACGGCCCTGCGCCCGGAAGATCTGCCCGTTGTCCTTCAGCAGGTCGGAGCGCTCCATGCCGGGACCGCGCGGCTTCGCGCCGACGAGGCACAGCATGTTCGCGCCGTCGAAGGCCGTGTCGGCGGAGTCGGTCAGCTCGATGCTGCTCAGCAGCGGGAACGCGCAGTCGTCGAGCTCCATCGCGACACCCTCGAGGGCAGGCAGCGCGGGGGTGATCTCGAGCAGGCGCAGCTCGACGGGCCGGTCCGGACCGAACATCTGGCCGGAGGCGATGCGGAAGACGAGGGCGTAGCCGATCTGGCCGGCGGCCCCGGTCACGG
>SKII01000100.1 GCA_007116505.1 Nitriliruptoraceae bacterium | reverse complement strand
TGGGCCGCCGCGCAGGCCGCGAAGCCACTGCTGCCACGCGACCGGCCCTACGAGGTGGGCGAGGCGGAGCGGATCGTCGTCGTGCCTGCGGGCACGTCGTGGCCCTCCGGACACGCTGCCGTCGCCGCGGCGCTCGCCGACGTGCTCGGGCAGGGTCGCGGTCCGCTCACCCGACGGCTCCTCGGCGCGGCGGCATGGGCCGTCGGCGCGACGCGCGTGTACGTCGGGGTCCACCATCCGACCGACGTGGTCGCCGGGCTCGGGGTCGGGTCGCTGAGCGCGACGCTCGTGCGGGCGGTCAGCCGACGCTGAGCGGCAGCGACCGGCCGATCAGGCTGGTGTTGCGGCGGATCAGCTCGCTCGCGATCGCGGTGATCGCCTGCGACGCGGGGGCGTCGGGGTGCGACAGCACCATCGGCACCCCGGAGTCGCCGCCCTCGCGCAGACGCGGGTCGATCGGGACGCGACCGAGCAACTCGGTGCTGAGCGCGTCGGCGAGCTCCTGCCCGCCACCGCTGCCGAAGATGTCGTACTCGACGCCGGTGTCGGGTGCGACGAACGTCGCCATGTTCTCGATGACGCCGACGACGCGCATGCCGGTCTGCTCGGTCGCCTGCCCCGCGCGCAGCGCGACCTTCTGTGCCGCCTGCTGCGGGGTCGTCACGACGATCATGTCGGCCTGCGGCAGCATCTGCCCGAGCGAGATCGCGATGTCGCCGGTGCCGGGCGGCAGGTCGCACAGCAGGAAGTCGATGTCGCCCCAGTGGACGTCGCCGAGGAACTGCTGCAGCGCGCGGTGCAGCATCGGGCCGCGCCAGATGACCGAGCGGTCCGGGTCGGTGAAGAAGCCGATCGAGATGACCTTGCAGCCGTGGCCCTGCAGCGGCATGACCATGCCGTCGAAGGCGACCGGACGCCCTTCGACCCCGAGCATGCGGGGAATCGAGTAGCCGTAGATGTCCGCGTCGAGCACCCCGACCGTGCGTCCCTGCGCGGCGATCGCAGCGGCGAGGTTCGCGGTGACCGACGACTTCCCGACGCCGCCCTTGCCCGACGCGATCGCGATCACCTTCGTGCGCGCCTCGGGCCGCCCGAACGGGATCTCCATCTCCGGGTTCGCCGCGCCGCGCTCCTCGCGCAGGCGCGTCGAGAGGGACCGCCGCTCATCGTCGGTCATCGAGCCGAAGACGAGCTGCACGTCGTCGACGTCGCCCAGCGCCATCACCGCCGCCGTGACGTCGTTGGTGATGCGGTCCTTGAGCGGGCAGCCGGGGATCGTGAGCTTGATCCTCACACCGACCCGTGAGCCCTCGATGGCGACGTCCTCGACCATGCCGAGCTCGGTGATCGGCTTGCCGATCTCGGGGTCGTCGACGGTCGCGAGCGCCTCGTGGACCTGCTCCATGGTGGGCATGCGTGTTCCCCTCGTCGCTGCCAGGACGTCGCCCGAAGGCGGTGATGGTCGCTGCGACCGAGGGTAGCGAGACGTCCGGTCCGACGGCCCCGGGCCTCGGCGCTAGCTGGGGTCGGGCGTCGTCCGCGTCGCGTCGTCAGGGTCGACCGTCCCTCGCGCGGCACGGGAGAGCGCGACGTCACGGAGCCGCGGTCCGACCGCGGCGCACAGCCGTGCATGGTGGGCGCCGGGCCCGCGGCCGTCGCGGAGCAGCGTCCGGAGCGGCCCGTCGGGCTCGAGCGCTTCGGCGACGGCGGTGCGTCCCCGGGTCCCCGTCCCCGCGCACCCGGCGCAGCCCCCGGCCCCCGGGACGGCCCCCGGAGCGGAGCCGGGGGAGCAGTCGGGGCAGGGGACGGCGAGGAGCCGCTGCGCGACGACCAGCCGGAGCGTCTCTGCGATGAGGCCGGGCGGGACGTCCAGCTCGTGCAGCCGCGTCAGCGCGGACGGGGCGTCGACGGCGTGCAGCGACGTGAGCACGAGGTGCCCGGTCTGCGCTGCCTCGACGGCGAGCCGTGCGGTCTCCCGGTCGCGGACCTCCCCGACGAGCAGGACGTCCGGGTCGTGACGCAGCAGGTGCCGGAGGCCCGTCGCGAACGGCAGTCCGTGGTCCGGTGCGACCTGCGTCTGAGCCGCACCGGGGAGGGTCCGCTCGACGGGGTCCTCGAGCGTCATGACGTTGCGGGCGGCGAGGGCGGGGGAGCCGATCAGGGCATGCAGCGTCGTCGTCTTCCCCGAGCCGGTCGGGCCGCACACGACGACGAGCCCGTCGCTCGCACCGACCGCGCGGCGGAGCGCCACCACGACGTGGTCGGGGAGACCGAGACCGTCGAGCGCTGCCGCGGCACCGTCGGGCAGCAGGCGGAGGGTGATCCGCTCGCCCCAGCGCGTCGGCATCGTCGCGACCCGGACGCCGAGCACACCGCCGGGCTGCTCGTGCTCGAGCCGTCCGTCCTGGGGCAGCCGGCGGTCCGCGACGTCGAGCCCCGACCGGACCTTCGTTCGCGCCACCAGGCCCGCCACCGTCCCGGCCGGCACGCGGACGACCTCGTGCAGCCGTCCGTCGATCCGTTGCCGGACACGCAAGCCGTCCGGTGTCGGGTCGAGGTGCAGGTCGCTCGCGTCGCTGCCGGCGGCGATGTCGAGGAGCGTGTCGAGCAGCTCGACCGGGTCGTCGAGCATGCGGGGCAGCGTGTGCTGCCCGTACGCGGCCAGCAGGTGCCGGAGGACATCGGGGTCGCGTGTCGCGTCGACGTCCGCCGCCCCGACGTGCACGCGCAGGACGTCGAGCGCCGGGTCGGTGTCGTCGCCCCGCAGCGACCTGACGTGGAGCACCCCCGCCTCGAGCGCGGTCGGCAGGGCGCGGGCCCGTCGTGCGAGCCGGGCAGGGACGGCATCGAGCAGCGCGGGGGCCGGTCGGGCCGGTGCGGGTCCGCGCACGCCATCTCCTCGCTGCTCGGATCCTCGTCGGGCACCCGGCTCGTCGGGGACCTGGGATGTCCACGGCCGGACCTTACGACGGGGCTAGCCTCCTCCCTCGGCCGGATCCGGGAGCTGTGGATGAGGACGCGGTCCGTCGTGCCGTTCCTGCTGGTCGTCTCGGTCCTGGCGACGGGTTGCCGCATCGACGTCGGCACCGAGGTCAGCTTCGGTCGGAGCGGTGCCGGTGAGGTCGCCGTCTCCGCCCGGATCGACGGGGCGACGCTGCGCGATCTCGACCTCGCCGGGGTCGACCCTGGCATCGACGTGGCGCTCGGGCTCGGCGAGGGGACGGCCTGGCGGTCGCGGCGCGACGTCGACGCGGACGGCGGGCCCGTCCTGACCTACCGGCGGTCGTTCGCCGACGGTCCGGAGGCGACGGAGCTGCTGCGCGAGCTGTGGGAGGACGTCGACGCGCAGGATCCCGCCGTTCGCCTCGACGTGGTCGTGGTGACGACACCGTCGGGCGCGGTGACGCTCACCGGCAGCGGTGCGCTCGTCGCGCCGGCGACGCTCGGAGTGCGCATCGACGGGCTCCCCGTCGGACCGGTGGGGGAGGAGCTCGCTGCGCTCGTCGCGGACACGGTCCGTGCGCAGCTGGTCGTGCGCGTGCCCGGGCGTGTCGTCGAGCATGACGCGGACGTCGTGGCCGACGGGACGCTCAGGTGGGCGCTACCCGTCGGGGAGCCGCGGCCGATCACGCTGGTCGCCGAGGAGCTCCCGCTGTGGCGACGCGTGCCGACCGCTGCGGCGCTCGCCGCTGCCGTGCTGCTCGTCGCCGGTGCGGGGCTCGCCCTCCGGGCGCGCCGACGTGGGGCAGCGGACGAGCCGGAGGTCAGCCCAGCGGAGTGAGGTGCACCATCACGCACTCGCTGCGCCAGCGCTCGAGCGCGTCCTGCCCGTCGAGCAGGTTGAGGCGGGTGCCCATGCCGAGCGTCGCGATGCGCTCGAACTCCGCATCGTCGCTGACGACCCGCACGCTCGCCGGGAGCTCGGCGATCGTCGCCTTCACGTCCTTCGACTTCACGGTGACCGTGACACGATCCGTCGCCTCGAGGCCCGGCAGCTCCTGCTCCTTGCCGCCCTTGATGACGTACAGGGTGCGTCCCTCCTGCACGAACCAGGCGGGCCGCTGGACGACCTCGCCACCACGCTGCGGGATGTCGAGCCAGACGATCGCGCCCTTCTTGAGGGCGGTCTCGACGGCGTCCATCGTGGCGCCGGTGGCGACCAGCGAGCGGGGAGCCTCCACGAACAGCGGGACGCGGCCGACGAGCTGGCCGTCGAGGTAGAGGAGCAGGGTGTGCTCCCCGGCGCTCGCGATGCGGATGGGCGCGTCGACGCGCAGGCGGAACAGGTCCTCGTACATCTCTCCGCGGAGCTGCAGCAGCCGCGGGTCCGACTCCCACACGACCGTGCCGGACGGGTCGGCGATCGCGAGGACCTCCTCGTACCGCCCGTGCGCACCCTTGTAGACCCGGTTGATGTGGAACGGCTCGGTCGACGCCGGAAGCTCGGCCAGCACGCGCACGGCGGGGTCCGCACGACCGGACTCGTTGAAGTGCGCCGCATCGAACGCGACGGCGGACAGCACCTTCACGGCCTGGACCACAGCGGACCTCCTCGTGGGTCGCCCATCCTAGCGGTGGGTGCCGGTCGGACTACCGTGGCGGGATGCTCCCCACCGATGCCTTCGACCTCCACACCCACAGCCTGCGCTCCGACGGCCATCACACGCCTGCGGAGGTCGTCGGGCTCGCTCGGGAGGCCGGCCTCGCGGGGCTCGCCCTCACGGACCACGACACGGGCGACGGCATCGCCGAGGCGGAGCGCGCCGGAGCGGAGCTCGGCCTCGAGGTGATCCCCGGCACGGAGTTCTCCGCGGAGCTCGGCGGCAGGTCCGTGCACGTGCTCGCCTACTGGCACGACCCTGCGGAGCAGGTCCTCGCGGCGGAGCTCGCCCGGCTGCGCGACGCCCGCTCCGACCGTGCGCGGCGCATCGTCGCGAACCTCGTCGCGCTCGGTGTCCCCGTCACCTTCGACCGTGTCGTCGAGATCGCCGCCGGAGCGCCGCTCGGACGTCCTCACCTCGCACAGGCCGTCGTGGAGACGGGCGCATGCGCCGATGAGCGTGAGGTGTTCGACCGCTACCTCGCCGACGGTGGCCCGGCCGACGCGCCCAAGCACGCCGTCGATCCGGTGCGTGCCGTCGAGCTGCTGCGTGGCGCGGGTGGCGTCGTCGTGCTCGCGCACCCGGCGCTGTTCGGCGCTCGCGACGGCGGTGAGGAGATCCCCGCGTCGGTGCTCGGGGACATGGTCGATGCGGGGCTCGCCGGTGTCGAGGCGCGCCATCCCGCTCATGACGGCCCTGCGGTGGAGCGGTGGACGGACCTCGCACGGCGCCATGGCCTCGTCGTCACGGCGGGTTCGGACCACCACGGCGGTGAGCGTGACACGCCGGTGGGGGCTGCGGTGACGGGCCGCGACGACGTCGACCGCCTACGCTCCCTGCGTCCCTGAGGACGCCGTCCCGAAGGACGGCGGGCAGGACGGTGGGAGGGAGGTGTCCCGTATGGCGGAGGTCCAGAAGGCCAGGAAGGTCATCCCTGTCCCGACCCTGCACTTCAGCGAGGGCGCGCAGGCCGGTCGGACGATCCGGCTCGACCATGAGGTCGGGACGGTCGGGCGCCGGGACGACAACGCGTACGTCGTCCAGGACCCTCGCGTCTCCCGGGTCCATGCGGAGGTGCGTCGCGTCGCGTCCGCCGTGATCGTCACCGACCTCGCCTCGTCGGCAGGGACGACGGTCAACGGGGAACGGCTCGTCGGCCCACGGTCGCTGCACCACGGGGACCGTGTCGGGTTCGGCCCGGTCATCACCGTGTTCGAGGACCCCGCGGTCGCCGCGCAGGGCGAGGACGAGACGCTCGTCCTCACCCTGCCGACCGTCGAGGAGGTCGACGCACCGCACCTCTCGAAGCGTCAGCTCGAGGTCCTGCAGGGGATGGCCCAGGGCAAGACCAACAACGAGATCGGTGCGGAGCTCGGAGTGACCGAGCGGACCGTCAAGGCCTACGCGCAGGAGCTGTTCGACAAGCTGGGCGCACGCAACCGTGCCGGTGCCGTCGCGGAGGCCGCGAGGCTCAAGCTCCTCTGAGCGGCTGCCGCTGATACGCCGGGGCCGGCTGGATCAGCGGCAGAGCCGGTCGGGACCGGCTGGATCAGGGCAGGTGCTCGATGTTCACGCGGCGTGCCAGCTGCGGCTGACCGGTCCCGCGTGAGGACGTGTCGCGAGCGACCGGCGCGTTGCGGTCGGGGCCGTCGGAACGCTCCGTCCGCT
>SKII01000025.1 GCA_007116505.1 Nitriliruptoraceae bacterium | reverse complement strand
GTCGGGCCGACGGCGAGCGAGTGGATGTTGTAGCCACGGCGCGAGAACATCAGGGCGATACGTGCGAGCACGCCCGGACGGTTCTCGACGAGCACGGACAGGATGTGCCGGTCGCGGGCCATCAGTGGACCTCCGCCTTCGCTGCGAGCTGGGCGAACCATTCCTCGGCCGACTCGAGCAGCTCATCGTTCGACGCCCCCGCAGGGACCATGGGGAACACCATCTCCTCCGGGTCGACCCGCAGGTCGACGAGGACGGGACGGTCGGTGATCGACGCGGCCTTCTCGAGGACCGCATCGAGGTCCTCGACGCGGTCGACGCGGAAGCCGGGGATGCCGTAGGCCTCCGCGAGCAGCACGAGGTCCGGCAGCGCCTGCGGCAGCTCGACCTGCGAGCGGCGGTCGTCGTAGAACAGCGACTGCCACTGCCGCACCATCCCGAGGTAGCCGTTGTTGATCACGCAGAACACGACCGGGATGTCGTGCTGGACGGCGGTGGCGAGCTCCTGGAAGGTCATCTGGAAGCAGCCGTCACCGTCGATCGCGACGACGGGCACGTCGCGGCCGACGCCGACCTTCGCGCCGATCGCCGCCGGGACGGCGAAGCCCATCGTGCCGAGTCCACCGGAGTTGATCCACTGCCGGCCCCGCGTGTAGGGGATGAGCTGGCTCGCCCACATCTGGTGCTGGCCGACGCCCGCCACGTACACGGCCTCGTCGCCCCATCGCGCGTGGATGGCGCGGATCGCGGTCTGCGGCTTGAGCACCCCCGTCTCCGGCTGCTCGCAGCGCAGCGGATGGTCCTGCCCGAGCCGGGCGAGGTGGGCGCGCCATGCAGCCGTGTCCGGGAGCGCCTCCTCGAGGCGCCCCTTCTCCTCCAGCGTCCGGAGGTGGTCGAGGAACTGCTCGAGGACGACCTTGACGTCGCCGACGACCGGCACGTCCGCATGCCGGTTCTTGCCGATCTCGGCCGGGTCCACGTCGACGTGCACGACCCGGGCGAGCGGCGCGAACGCGTCGAGCTTCCCGGTGACGCGGTCGTCGAAGCGGGCCCCGAGGACGACGAGCAGGTCGGTCTCCTGGAACGCGCGGACCGCAGCGACGTGTCCGTGCATGCCCGGCATCCCGATGGCGAGCTCGTGGGTGTCGGGCAGCACGCCACGCGCCATGAGGGTGGTGACCACCGGCAGCTGGAGCCGCTCGGCAAACGCGCGGAGCTCGGCGTCGGCGCCGGCACGCACGAGGCCACCACCGGCGTAGATGACGGGCCGCTTCGCCTCGGCGATCATGGCGATCGCCTCGCGGACCATGCGGCCGTGCCCGCGGACGGTCGGGCGGTAGCCGGGGAGGTCGACGGCCGGGTCCCAGACGAAGTCGACCTCCGCGTTGAGGATGTCCTTGGGGAGGTCGATGAGCACCGGACCCGGGCGACCCGTCCGGGCGATGTGGAAGCCCTCCTTGATCGCGTCGACGATGCGGTCGGCGGAGCGGACGAGCTCGTTGTGCTTCGTGATCGGCATCGTGATGCCGGTGACGTCGGCCTCCTGGAAGGCGTCGGTGCCGATCGCGGAGGACGGGACCTGGCCGGTGAGCGCGAGGACCGGGATGGAGTCCATCATCGCGTCGGTGAGCCCGGTCACGAGGTTGGTCGCCGCCGGCCCGGAGGTCACGATGCACACCCCGACCCTGCCGGTCGCGTGGGCGTAGCCCTCGGCCATGTGGATCGCGCCCTGCTCGTGGCGGACGAGCACGTGGCGGAACCCGGCGTCGACCAGCGTGTCGTACGCGGGCATGATGGCGCCACCCGGGTAGCCGAACACGGTGTCGACCCCGAGCGCCTCGAGGGTCCGCATGACGGCCTCTGCACCGGTCATCCGCATGTCGTCGTCTCCTTCTCCTGCCCTCACCGGGCCTCTCCCGCCCCCTTCACGAGAGAACCTCCCTGGGAAGGGAGGTTCGCGCGCGTCGGAGCGGACGCGCGCTACACGACTACGAGGAGGCCGTCGACGAGCACGCCTGCACGACGCGCGGACGTGACGCGCTGCGCGGACGGCGTGGTGCTCGACATGATGGTCCTCCTCGGCCACTGAGCGTAGCCCGTGCGGGCGGGAGCGTCATCCGCGGACCGTCCGGTCCTCCCGGGACGGCGCCGAGGACAGCGCAGCGGCGATCGAGGCGGCGATGCCAGCGGCGTCGAGGCCGAGCCCGGCGACGATCCGGCCCGGGTCGCCGTGAGGGATGTAGGCCGTGGGGACGCCGAGGTGGAGGAGCGGCGGGACCGCATGCGGTCCGACGGCCTCGCGGATGCGGGCGCCGATCTCCGTGCCGGCACCACCGTCGACGAGTCCGTTCTCGACCGTGACCACGAGCGGCGCCTCGGCGAGCGTCGCGACGAGGCCGGGGTCGAGCGGCCGCACGCTGCGCACGTCATGCACGGCGGCCTCGATGCCCTGCTCGGCGAGGATGGCGGCCGCGGAGAGGGCGGCAGCGGCCCGGTCACCGACCGCGGCGATGTGCACGTCGGCCCCGTCACGCAGGCGCCGGGACGCCAGCGGTGCGACCGGGTCGGCCGCCCGCGGACCGAGCGCCGACCTCGGCACGACCGCGCCCTTCGGGAAGCGCACGAGCACGGGCCCGTCGAGGTCGACGGCCGTCCGCAGCAGCTCCACGAGCTCGGCGTCGCACGACGGCGCGAGCACGGTGAGTCCGGGCACGCGCAGCCCGAGCACCATGTCGAGCACCCCGTGGTGGCTCGGACCGTCGTCACCCGTGATGCCCGCACGGTCGAGCACCAGCACGACGTGCTCGCCGTGGAGCCCCACGTCGAGGTTGAGCTGGTCGAAGGCGCGGGAGAGGAACGTCGAGTAGACGGCGAGGACGGGGACGAGCCCAGCGTGCGCGAGACCCGCGGCGGAGGTCACCGCGTGCTGCTCGGCGATACCGACGTCGATGACACGCTCCGGCGCCTCGAGCGCGAGGGGCAGCAGCCCCGTCGAGCCGGGCATGGCGGCGGTCAACGCGACGACGTCGGGGCGCTCGCGGGCGAGCTCGAGCATCGCGTCGCTGAACTCCGCGGTCCAGCTCCGGCTGCTCGAGCGTGTCGAGAGGCCGGTCTCAGGATCGAACTGCGACGTGTCGTGCAGCCGCTTCTCGATGTCCTGCTCGGCCGGTGCGTAGCCCTTGCCCTTCTCCGTGAGCACGTGCAGCAGCACCGGGCCATCGACGCGCTGCGCCTGGCGCATGGCGCGCTCCAGCGCGGCGACGTCGTGCCCGTCGAACGGGCCGAGGTAGCTCACGCCGAGCGCCTCCACGAACGACTGCAGCGCCGGTGCGTCGGAGACGGCGGTCTTGAGCGCACGGACGTTCGCGTCGGTCACGCGCTGCGCGAAGCGCGACCACGGCAGCCGAGCGTTGATGCGGTCGATGAGGTCGCGCAGGCGGTGCACCCGAGGGTCCGTGCGGATGCCGGCGACGCGCTGCGACAGGCGGCTGACGGTCGCCGCGTAGGAGCGCCCGTTGTCGTTGAGGATCACGGTCACCGGGAGGTCGTGGTGGCCGATGTTGTTCAGCGCCTCGTAGGCCATGCCTCCGGTGAGCGCGCCGTCCCCGACGACGGCGACCGTGCGCCGACGCTCGGCTGCAGGCCGCGCACGCTCCGGCCAGGCGAGGCCCGCGGCCCACGACAGCGCCGTGGAGGCATGGGAGTTCTCGACGATGTCGTGCTCGGACTCGTCGCGCGCGGGGTAGCCGGCGAGCCCCCCTGCCGTGCGCAGCGAGCTGAAGTCCGCGGCGCGGCCGGTGAGCATCTTGTGCACGTAGGCCTGATGGCCCGTGTCCCACACGATGCGGTCGCGGGGCGAGTCGAGCACCCGGTGCAGGGCGATGGTGAGCTCGACGACGCCGAGGTTCGGCCCGAGATGACCGCCGGAGCGGGCGACCGCGACCACGATGGCCTCGCGGATCTCCACCGCGAGCTGCGTGAGCTCGTCGATCGAGAGGTCATGGAGGTCGCGCGGCGACGTGATGCGCTCGAGCAGCATGTCGCCGCCTCCTCCGTGCTGGTGCCTCGCAAGGTAGGGCACGTGGTCGGGGACGCCGGACCGCACGGACCGCACGGACCCCACGGTCAGGGGCCGGTCGGGTGCCGGTCAGGGGCCGGTCAGGGGCCGGTGGTGACCAGCTCCGCGGCGCGCATCCCGATGGCGATGCTGGCCGCGTTGGTGTGTCCACGCACGATGCGCGGCATCACCGACGCGTCGGCCACGCGGAGCCCCGCCACGCCACGGACGCGGAGCTCCGGGTCGACGACCGCCGCCTCGTCGGCCCCCATCCGGCACGTGCCGACCGGGTGGTAGAGCGTCTGCGCGGTCGCGCGCGCATGCTCGCGGAGGTCACGGACGTCGTGCAGCGGCGCCGTCGGGCTGAGCCGTCCCGTCACGCGTCGGCCGAGCGCGCGTGTCCCCGTGAGCAGCGCCTGCACGGTCCGCAGGCCCCCGACCATGCGGTCGAGGTCGCGGCCGTCGGCATCGGTGAACGTCCCGGGGTCGACGAGGGGCGGGACCGCGGGATCGGCGGAGCGGAGCCCGACCCGACCGCGGCTCTCCGGCGTGAGCACGATCGCCGCGACGGTCATGCCGTGCTCGCGGAAACGCGTCCGGCCGTGGTCCAGCATCGGCGCGGGGATCGCGAGGAGCTCGATATCGGGCGCCGGCTCGTCGTCGTCGCTGCGGAGGAACGCGACCGCCTCGCCGAGGTTCGAGGTCGCAGGCCCGCGTCGCGTGGCGATCCATCGTGCGAGCGTGCGCGGGTCGCGGTCCGCGCCGTACAGGCTGCCGCCGTCGGTCCCGACGACCATGCCGGACGCGACGTGGTCCTGCAGGTCCGAGCCGACCGCCGGCCGGTCCGCGCGCACCGTGATGCCGTGACGCGCGAGCTCCTCCCCCGGCCCGATCCCGGAGCGCTGGAGGATCGCGGGTGTCATCACCGCACCGGCCGCGAGCAGGACCTCCCCGCGCACGCGGACGGTCCGGCCCTCCCCGCCGACGCGCAGCTCGACGCCGACGGCCCGACCGTCCTCGATGACGAGCCGGTCCACGCCCGTGCCGGTCCGCACGCTGAGACGGCCCGGGCCGAGGGGCATCCGCCCGCGGCCCGCCCGGTGCGGTGAGAGGAAGGCATCGGCGGCGGTGACACGCCGTCCGCGCCGCTGCGTCACCATCGTCAGCGCCGCGCCGTCAGGGCGGGCGTGGTAGTCATCGACGATGGGGATGCCGAGCGCCGCGCAGGCGTCGAGGAACGCGAGGGTGAGCGGCCTCGGGTCGCGCTGGCGCTCGACGCGCATCGCTCCGCCGACCCCGCGCGTCGGAGCGTGCCCACGCTCATCGTCCTCGATGGCCTCGAACAGCGCGTTCATGCGCGCCGCCCCCCAGCCGGTCGCGCCGGCGGCCTCCCAACCGTCGAAGTCGACGTCGAGCCCACGGACCCACATCATCGCGTTGATGGCGGAGGACCCGCCGACGACCCTCCCTCGCGGCCACGTGTCGCGGCGACCGCCGAGGCCGGGCTGCGGCTCGGTGACGAACGCCCAGTCGTTGCGCCCGAACCACAGGTCGCCGGCCATGGCGGGGATGGCGATGCGCGAGTCGCGGGCCTCGGGACCCGCCTCGACGAGCAGCACGTGCGCGTCGGTCCGCTCGACGAGCCCCGCAGCGAGCGCGCAGCCGGCCGAGCCCGCACCGACCACCACGTAGTCGACGCTGCCCATGCCGATCCTCCGCTCCCCCGGCCGGCCGGTCAGCCGGCGTCCTCGATCGCCCGTCGCAACAGCTCGTTGGTGCGCTTCGGGTCCGCGCGGCCCTGCGTCGCGCGCATGACGCGTCCGACGAGCGCACCGATCGCCTTCTCGTTGCCGGCGCGGACGGCGGCGACGGCGTCCGGCTCGACCGCGACGACCTCCGCGATGACCGCGCCGAGCGCGTCGTCGTCGCCGATCTGCTCGAGACCCCGTGCGGCGGCGACCGCGCGCGGCCCGTCCTGCCCTCCGGACTCGAGCACCTCCGTGAGGACCTGCTTGGCCATCGTGGACGACAGCGTCCCGTCGTCGACCATGGCGACGAGCTCCGCGAGGTGGGCACCGGTGAGCCCCGTCGCCTCCGCCGTCACGCCCCTCGCGGCGAGGTGGCCGGTGACCTCACCGGCGAGCCAGTTCGCGACGGCCGGCGCTGGCGCACCCGCATCCACTGCGGCGTCGAGCAGCGTGAGCAGCTCGCCACCGAGGACCGTCGCGGCCTGGGCGCGCGGCACGCCGGCGGCG
>SKII01000178.1 GCA_007116505.1 Nitriliruptoraceae bacterium | reverse complement strand
GCCGACGGAGCCGACGGGGACCGCCGCACGGTGACCGGCCTCGTCCATGGTCCGCTCGACGTGGAGGGCTCCCTCGCCCGCATCGCTGCGCCGGACGTCGGCGCGGTCGTGTCGTTCCTCGGCACGGTCCGCGACCATGCGGAGGACCTCGACGGTGTGGTCCGCCTCGAGTACTCCGCCTACGTCGAGATGGCGGAGCGTGAGCTCGCTCGCATCGCCACCGAGATCCGCACTGCGCACCCGGAGGTGCGAGGCCTGGTGCTGCTGCACGCCCTCGGCGAGCTGGCCGTCGGCGCGCACACCATCCTGGTCGCCGCGTCGTCGCCGCATCGCGCCGAGGCGTTCGAGGCCTGCCGCGCGGCGCTCGAGGCCGTCAAGGAGCGCGTTCCGGTGTTCAAGCGTGAGGTCACCGCCGACGGCGCGCACCGCTGGGTCGGCCTGCCCGGCGGACCTGACGCGGAGCGCTGAGGACCTGACGCGGAGCGCTGAGGACGTCACGCGGTCGCGTCGAGCCCCAGCGTCGTGATCGCCTGCTCGTCGTCGTCGATGAGCACCGGACGTCGCCCCGCACGGACGAGCAACGACGCCGCGATCGACGCGCGGTAGCCGCCGGCGCAGTGCACCCACCCGTCGCGGTCGGCCGGGACCTCGAGCGCACGCCGGGTCAGCTCGTGCAGGGGCACGTGCTGCGATCCGACGATGGCGCGGTTGCGGCGCTCGTCGTGACGCCGGACGTCGAGCACGTGCGGTCCGCCGTCGGTGCCCGCCGCCCGGAGCGCCGCGAGCTCCGCGTAGTCGGAGATGCGGAAGCTCCCGCGCCCGAGCCCCTCGCCCCAGCGTGCGATCCCGCCGGTCGCTCCGGCAGCGGGCCGGTCGATGCCGACACGGGCGATCTGCCGCTGCGCCTCCGCGACCTCCTCGGCGGTGTCGCCGACGAGCGTCAGCGGCGTCCCCCACGGGACGAGCCACGCGAGGTAGGTGACGAGGGAGTCGGTCCCCTCGACGTTGACCGTGCCGACGACGTGGTCCTTCGCGTAGGCCGTACGCGAGCGCAGGTCGACGACCCACTCGCCGGCATGGATACGTGCCGCCAGCTCGCTCGCGTCGGCCGGGACCGGAGGCGAGAGGTCGATGGGGTCAGGGCCGAGCTTGTTGCGCGGCGCCATGTGCGCGTAGTAGCGCGGGTACGCGTCGAGGCCGGACAGGATCGTCCGGACGAACTCCTCCTCGTCCCCGATCGTCAGCGCG
Source organism: Nitriliruptoraceae bacterium (assembly GCA_007116505.1). The sequence continues at coordinate 5,106 of SKII01000178.1, read as the reverse complement.
ATGTTCTCGAGCCGCTGCTGCCCGATCGTCGAGGTCGCGACGCCGTAGCGCGGGTCGACGTCGGCGGTCTGCGCGTCCGCTGCGGCCGACGAGCAGAACGAGCCGAAGCCGTGCGTCGGGAGCACCGTCACGTCGTTCCCGAGCTCCTCGGCGAGCCGGCGTGCGCTCGCGTACTGGCGTCGCGTGAGCTCCTCCGCGGTCGCACGCGAGATGAGGTCGCTCCGACCGACCGACCCGTACAGCAGCGAGCCGCCCGTGAACGCCGACGTCGTCGTGCCATCGCTCACGATGTAGGACAGGTGCGTCGGCGTGTGCCCGGGCGTGTGCATGACGCGCACCTCGAGCCGACCGACCTCGAGGCGGTCGCCGTCGCGCACGCCGTGCGCGTCGAAGAACAGCTCGTCGTCGGCGTTGAGCACGTAGGTCGCCCCCGTGCGCCGTGCGAGGTCGAAGCCGCCGGTGACGTAGTCGTTGTGGACGTGCGTCTCGACGACATGGGTCACGTCCAGACCGAGCGCATCGACGTGGTGCAGGACCCGGTCGAGGTCACGCTGAGGGTCGACCACCAGCGCCTTCTCGCCGTCGTGCGCGATGTAGCTGCGGTCGCCGAGGGACGGCGTCTCGATGGTGATGACCTGGAGTCCTGCCACGACATGCTCCTGACGGCGGCCGCGCACGCCGGAGCGTCACGGGTCCTCAGGGGAACGCCGTGGACCGCTCGCCTATTCCGGACCGCCCATCGCGTCCCGCCGTCCCCGTCACGGCAGCCAGGCGCTCCAGACGTCGCGGTTCGCGTCGACCCAGGCCTGTGCGGCGTCGGCGGGGTCCTGGCCCTCGACGTCGATCGCGAACGTGATCGCGTCCTGGTCGGCGTTGGTGAGCCGGAGCGCCGTCAGCACCGAGTGGACGTCGGGGAGACGCTCTGCGAGGCCCGCGTTGATCGCCTTGAACAGCTGGTCCTCGGGGTAGCCGCAGTCGCGCTGCGCGGCGGGGAGCGCCTCGCACTCCGCGGTCCACGCGGGCAGCTCGACGCGGGTGAGGTCGTAGCGGGCGTGCAGCCAGTGTGGCGTGTACAGGTAGAAGAGCACCGGGTCGCGGCGCTCGATCACCGCCTCGATGGTGGCGAGCTGCGCCGCCTCGGAGCCGGACTGCACGACGGCGAGGTCGAGGCCGAGGTTCGCGATGATTTCCGCGTCGAACTGCACGAAGCTCGGGTCGGCGGCGAGGAACCGGCCGGCCGTCCCCGTCTCCGTCGTCGCGAACAGCTGCTCGGAGCCGCGCAGCCCCTCCCATGTCGCGAGCGCAGGGTCGGCGTCGACGACGTAGGTCGGCACGAACCAGCCGATCTGCCCGACCGCACCGAGCGGCCCGCCGTCGACGACCGTGCCGAGCTCCTCGATGTAGGTCGCGATGTTGTCGCCGTGCCCCGACGGCCACACCTCGAGCGACGCATCGATCGAGCCGTCGTCGAGCCCCGCCCACTGGGCGTTCTCGTCGATCTCGACGATGCGGACGTCGATGCCGAGCTCGCTGCCGAGGATCGCCGCCGCGACGTACGCGTTGGCCGCCGAGCCCGACCACGGGTTCACCGCGAGGCGGACCGCATCGCCCTGCTCGTCCGAGGCTCCGCCGCACGCGGCGAGCACGAGGGCCGCGAGCGCAAGGGCGGCTGCTGCCCGCAGCGACGACCTCCGCACGGGCGACGGATGCATGGATGAGGACAGGGACGATCGCATGGAGGCTCCTTCGGATACCTGCAGCGTAGTGGAGCGCGCCCGGCGCGTCCCCGCCGATGCGACGCCGGCGACGCGACCGTTCAGGCCGTTCAGGCCGCTCAGACCGTCCAGACCGTCCAGACCGTCCAGGCCGTCCAGGCCGTTCAGGCCGTGCGGCGCATGAGGCGACGACGTGCGGCGTCGAGCGACACGCGACGCGACGGCCGCTCGGTGCCGAACGACTGCGTGAGCCGGTCGAGCACGACGCCGAGCAGCACGATCGCGACCGCAGCACGGACGCCGCGCCCGAACTCGCCGCGCGCCACGCCGAGGACCGTCTCGATGCCGAGTCCGCTCGCGCCGACGAGGCCGGCGATGACGATGCCGGCGAGGACCATGATGGTCGTCTGGTTGACGCCGAGCATGATCGTGGGGCGCGCGAGCGGGAGCTGCACGGTCCGCAGCAGCTGCAGGCGTGTCGCGCCCTGCGAGCGGGCCGCCTCGAGCGCGCTGCGGTCGACCTCGCGGATCCCCACCTCGGTGAGCCGCACGGCCGGCGGCAGCGCGTACAGCACGGTCGCGATGAGGCCGGGCACGCGGCCGACGTCGAACAGCGCGACGACGGGGACGAGGTAGACGAACGCCGGCATCGTCTGCAGCGTGTCGAGGACGGGTCGGAGCGACCGAGCGAGCCCGTCGCTCCACGCGGCGAGCACCCCGAGCGGCACGGCGACGGCGAGCGCCAGCGTGACGGCGACGAGCACCTGGCTGAGCGTGTCCATCGTCTCGCGCCACACGCCGAGCGCGCCGACCGAGACGAGGCACACGACGATGAGCAGCGCCAGCCGCTCCCCCGCCGTCCACCAGCCGAGGAGGACGAGCGCGAGGACGAGCAGCCACCACGGCGTCGCGAGCAGGAGCGCACGCAGCGGATTGAGCGCGCCGAGGATGAGCAGGTCCGCGAGGGAGGACGTCACACCCTGCAGGTTCGCGCGGCTCCACCCGACCGCGCGCGTCGCGGTGTCCGCGAGCGAGAGGGCGCCGGCGGCGGGGAACGGCATGGTCGGCAGCGCGGCCGCTCCAGCGCTCAGCATGAGGGTCGCGCCCCCGATGCGCCAGCGTGCGATGCGCTCCTCGATGCCGCGGCGGCGAGCCGCGCTGGTGGCGCGGTCGAGCGCGACGGCGAGCAGCACGATGGCGACGCCCGCATCCAGCGCTCGCCCGACGTCGAGCGTCTGCAGCCCGCGCAGCACCTCGCGCCCGAGGCCCGTCGCGCCGACGAGGGAGGCCACGACGACCATCGCGAGCGCCATCATGATCGTCTGGTTGATGCCCGCACGGATCCACGGGAGCGACAGCGGGAGCTGGACCGTACGGAGCACCTGCAGCGTCGTCGCACCGCTCGAGATGGCGACCTCGCGCGGTCCGCGCGGGACGCTGCGCACGCCCAGCGCCGTGAGCCGCACCATGGGTGCGAGGGCGAAGGCGACGGTGACGACGACCGCCGTCGGCTCGCCGATGCCGAGCAGCAGGACGGCCGGGAGCAGGTAGACGTAGGCGGGGACGATCTGCAGGGTGTCGAGGAGCGGCCGCACGGCGCGCTCGACCACGCGGACGTTGCCCGCGACGAGGCCGAGCGGCAGACCGACGACGACGCAGGCGAGGACGGCGACGACGACGAGCGCGAGCGTCGCCATCGCCGCATCCCATGCGCCGATCAGCCCGATGGCGACCAGCGCGAGCGTCACGATCCCCGCGACGCGCGTCCCCGCGGTCAGCACGGTCGCGCCGGCCGCAGCGACGAGCACCCCGGCCCAGCCGAGGACGTCGAGCGCACGCGCGACGAGCGTGACCGTGTCACCGGCGAGCGCTCCGAGGGGCCGCAGCAGGCCGACGAAGAGCGGGGACGTCGCGCGGTTGCGCACGACCCACGCCTGCAGCGCGTCGGCCCGCTCCGCGAGGGGCAACGTCACCTCCGTGGGGAAGGTGCTCGCGCCTCCCCCGGCTGCGACCGCCGCGGCGAGGATCGCGAGGGCCAGCGCGAGCCACGGACGTGACCGCACGGCGCGCAGGACGCTCACGCGTCGGGCCCCTCGAGTGCGGCGAGGACGGCCGTGCGCTCGAGCCCGCCGAGCGTCGCCCCACCCTCGACGACGCGCAGCCGCTCCGACGTGGCGACGAGCGGGACGAGGTCGCGCAGGCGCGTCGTGGGTGCGACCTCGACCGTGCCCCCGTCGCCGGACCCGCCCCCGGACCCGTCGCCGGACCCGCCCCCGGACCCGAGCAGGTCGCGGGCGGTGAGGACGTGGCTCCGGGGCGCGTCACGCGTGAAGCGCCGCACGTAGTCGTCGGCCGGCCGCAGCAGCAGGTCCGCGGGCGTCCCGACCTGCACCAGCGCACCGTCACGCAGCAGCGCGATGCGGTCGGCGAGGCGCATCGCCTCCGACACGTCGTGGGTGATGAACACCATCGTCGTGCCCATGCGCTGCTGCAGGGTGGCCAGCTCGTCCTGGAGGTCGCGGCGGATGAGCGGATCGAGGGCGCTGAACGGCTCATCGAGCAGGAGCAGCCGCGGGTCGTTCGCGAGCGCCCGTGCGAGCCCGACCCGCTGCTGCATGCCGCCCGAGAGCGTGTCGGGCCGCGCGTCGGCGAACCCGGTCAGGCCGACGAGCTCGATGCGCTCATGCGCGCGGCGGTGGCGCGTCGCGCGGTCGACTCCCTGGATCTCGAGGCCGTAGGCGACGTTGTCGAGCACCGTCCGGTCCGGCAGCAGACCGAACCCCTGGAAGACCATGCTGACGACGTCCCGGCGCAGCGCACGGAGCTCACCGCCGTCGATCGTGGTGACGTCGCGGCCCTCGACGTGGATCCGCCCGGCGGTCGGCGGGATGAGCCGGCCGAGGCAGCGCACCAGGGTGGACTTCCCGCTACCCGACAGCCCCATGATGACGAACAGCTCACCGGGCGCGACGTCGAGGTCGACATCACGGACGGCGACGAGCGTCCCGTCATGCGCGAGCAGCCCCTCGCGGCCCATCTCGGCGAGCGGCGTGCCGACGACGCGGTCCGCGGAGGGGCCGAACACCTTCCACAGCCCGTCGCAGCGCAGCATCCTCGCTCAGCCCTCCGGGGCGGCCGCGTGCCCGGCGCCCGGCGCTCCGGCACGGGTCGCGCGGACGAGCAGGTCGATCGCGTCGCGAGGCCCCTCGTCCGTGTCGACCCGGCGCCGGACCTGACCGGCCTCGGCGACCGTGAGGCCACGGCCGTCGATCGCTGCGATGACGTCCGCGACGGTCGGCAGCACGGCGGCGTCGGGCGGGCCGCCGTGGCCGTGCTCGAGGTTGTCGCGCTCATGCGCGATGACGAGCAGCGTGCCACCCGGCGCGACGAG
>SKII01000145.1 GCA_007116505.1 Nitriliruptoraceae bacterium | reverse complement strand
GGTCAGCGGTCAGGGGGACACGGTCCGGATCCCGAGCGCCGCGGCCGCCTCGACGATCCGCCGGTCGTAGGTGACGATGCCGGCGGTGCGTCCCTCGTGGCCGAGGGCGATGGCGAGGTGGAGCGCATCGAGCGTGCGGACGGTCATGGGCTGCAGTACCCGGGCGTGGGCGAGGTCGCGCTCCGACAGCCGTACGCCCGCGAGGTCGTCGAGCAGCGGTCCGACCGTGCCCGAGAGCTCCGGTTCCGCCCGGACGACGGCCCGGTACGCCTCGGTCCGGCCGAGGTCGCTGACGAGGACGGCTCCACCCCGCTCCTCGAGCCCGTCGAGCCATGCGATGAGCTCGAGCGAATGCTCCTCGATGACGAAGAGCTTCACGAGCGCCGAGGTCTCGACGTACCACTCCTCAGCGATGCCGCCGCTGACACGCATCGTGCCATCCGGTGCTCCGACGGCAGGATCATCGAGCGCGACGGTCATCGCGGGTCCTCATCCCGCTCGGCGATGAGCATCTCGCTGACGCTGCGACCCCCGAGCGCCGCTCGTGCGGCGTCGCTCAGCGGGACGGGGGGCGGGAGGTCGCGGATCCTCAGCCGGGCCGGGACAGCGCGACCGTCGGCGATCATCGCCTCGAGTCCGCTGAGCGACCGGGCCTCGCTGGGCGGGCTGGCGCGGTACGGCCCGCCGATGGACTCGGCGGCCAGCACCGCGCCGTGCTGGTCGGCGGGGACGAGCTCGTAGCGCAGCCGGTAGCCGAGCGCTGCCGCGAACCGGTCGAGCGTGTCGAGCTGCAGCGTCCCGTCGATCTCGGCCCGTTCGACCTGTGAGATCCGGCTCGGGCTGACGGCGGCCCGCTCAGCGACCTCCTGGGCGGTCAGGCCGTGCTCACGCCGGGCGAGGCGGAGGAGGCCGCCATCCCGCTTCGGGTAGCTCCTGCCCGCCATCTGAAGTCCTGACTCTCGCCCTGAGGAGTCGAGGCTACGGAACGACGGTGGAGGCGTCAACGGCGGGATCCGCGCCTGTGGACGACGCGATGCGCGGCCGGGCGGCCCTCCCAGCCGGCCGCTCGCGTGCGCCACCTCAGCGCAGCGCGGCCCGCTGGAACTGCCGTACGGACAGCGGCACGAACACCACGAGCAGTGCGACCACCCAGATCAGGGTGTAGGCGACCGGGTGCTGCAGGGCCCACACCTCGGGTGCGGGGGCGAGCGGCGAGGTGTTGCCGAACGCGATGCGCGCGGCCTGCGTCACCGATGACACCGGGTTCCACTCCGCGAACGTGCGGAGCACACCGGGCAGGTTCTCCGACGGCACGAAGGTGTTCGCGATGAACGTCAGGGGGAAGATGACGACGAACGACGCGTTGTTGACGACCTCGGGCTTGGGCACCAGCAGCCCCACGTACGCCATCACCCACGAGAACGCGTAGGCGAACACGAGCAGCAGCAGGAAACCGCCGATGGCGTCGAGCAGCGACGACCGGATGCGCCAGCCCACCATGAGCCCGCTGAGCGACATGATGGCGACGGTGAGCACGTTGTAGATGACGTCCGACGCCGTGCGTCCGACGAGCACGGCGGAGCGCGCCATCGGCAGCGACCGGAAGCGGTCGATGATGCCCTTCTGCACGTCCTGCGCGAGCCCCGCACCGGTGAACGTCGCACCGAACACGACGGTCTGCGCGAAGATCCCGCCGATGAGGAACTCCCGGTAGCTGATGCCACCCGTGTCGATCGAGCCGCCGAACACGTAGGCGAAGAGCAGCACGAACATGACGGGTGCGACGAGCACCCCGACGAGCACCTCGGGCACGCGCTTGATGAGGATCATGTTGCGCAGCGCGATCACGTGCCCGTCGTGCAGCGCCCAGAGCAACCGGCTCATGCCTCGACCTCCGCCGTGTCGGCCTGCGCCGGCTGCCCCGTCAGCGTGAGGAACACCTCGTCGAGCGTCGCGCGCCTGAGCCCCACCTCGCCGACCGCGACGTCGGCGCGCGCGAGCGCGTCGATGACGTGGGCGAGGGTCGCCGCACCTCCACGGACGGCGGACTCGACGAGCCCGGTCTGCACATCGGTGCGCACCCCGTCGAGCGCGTGCGGCGCGAGGACGGCCGCAGCATCCGCGATGCGGTCACGGTCGGTGACGACGATGCCGATCCGCTCGCCTCCGACCAGCGCCTTGAGCTCGTCGGGCGTCCCGCGCGCGATCGCACGCCCGTGGTCGATGACGAGCACGTCGCGCGCGAGCTGGTCGGCCTCCTCGAGGTACTGCGTCGTCAGCAGCAGCGTCGTGCCACCGGCGGTCAACTCGCGGATCACGTCCCACATGCCGAGCCGGCTGCGCGGGTCGAGCCCCGTCGTCGGCTCGTCGAGGAACAGCACCGGCGGGGTCGCGATGAGCGCGCCGGCGAGGTCGAGCCTGCGCCGCATGCCGCCGGAGTAGCCCTTGACCGGACGGTCGGCGGCGTCGACGAGGTCGAAGCGTTCGAGCAGCTCCGCCGCGCGCGCCCGCGCACCCCGCAGGCCGAGGCGGCACAGGCGCCCGACCATCACGAGGTTCTCGCGGCCCGTCAGGTCCTGGTCGACGGCCGCGTACTGGCCGCTGAGCCCGATCCGGGACCGAACGGCCTCCGCCTCGCGCGTGACGTCATGTCCCGCGACGACAGCGTGTCCCTCGTCGGGGACGAGCAGCGTCGTGAGGATGCGCACGGCGGTCGTCTTGCCCGCGCCGTTGGGTCCGAGGAGCCCGAGGATCCCGCCGACGGGGACCTCGAGGTCGAGCCGGTCGAGCGCGGTGACCGGCCCGTAGCGCTTGACGAGCCCCTCGGCACGGACGGCGAGGTCGGTCGCTGCGGCCATCGTCGCGCCTGTCGGACGGCGCTGGTCGCGCGCCGCTGTGGTGTGGAGCCCTGGCGGAGAATCGAACTCCGGACCTCATCCTTACCATGGATGCGCTCTGCCGACTGAGCTACCAGGGCGTTGCGGCGCGGAGGATAGCGATGCGGCCTCCGAGCCGGAACTGCGTGCCGTACCTGTCCGTGCGTGGTGGGAGCAGGATTCGAACCTGCGAAGGCTGAGCCGCCTGATTTACAGTCAGGTCCCTTTGGCCACTCGGGCATCCCACCGGGACCGGCGGAGGGTACGCGGTCACACGGTGCCCCTCCAAACCCTTCCCCGGGAGGCCCCGGCCCCACCGCTACCTTCGCCGTGCGCATGCGACCGAGCACATCCAGGAGGCTTCCCATGGCAGAATCGAGCTTCGACGTCGAGGCGGGCTTCGACCGCCAGGAGGTCGATAACGCGATCAACCAGGCCGCCCGCGAGGTCACGACCCGCTTCGACTTCAAGGACACCGACACGGTCGTCGAGTGGGCCGGCGAGGAGGGCATCAAGCTCGAGTCCGCGTCCGAGGACCGGGTGAAGGCCGCGCTCGAGGTGCTGCGCGACAAGTGCGTGAAGCGCAAGGTCTCGCTCAAGGCGCTCGATGTCGCCGATGCGCGGGACGTGGGAGGCGGCCGCTCGCGCATCGACGTGAAGCTCGTCACGACGATGCCCGCCGACCTCGCGAAGACGATCGTGAAGGACGTGAAGGCGACGAAGCTCAAGGTCACCCCGACGAACATGGGCGACCGGGTCCGCATCGCGGGCAAGTCGAAGGACGACCTGCAGGCGATCCAGGCGATGATCACCGGGAAGGACCATCCCGCGCCGCTCCGGTTCACGAACTACCGCTGACCCACCCACGCTGACGGGACGGAGCAGCGGTGCCCGAGGGCCACACCATCCACCGGCTCGCCCGTGACCACAGCGAGTGGTTCGCGGGTCGCAAGGTCCGGGTCTCCTCCCCACAGGGGCGTTTCGACGCGGCGGCCGCACAGCTCGACGGACGTCGGCTCGTCGACACGGACGCGTTCGGCAAGCACCTGTTCCACCGCTACGAGGACGGCCGCAGCGTGCACGTCCATCTCGGCCTGTTCGGCAAGGTCTTCCACCACCCGCTCGTCGGTCGCAGCGCTCCCCCGCCGCCACGCGACACGGTCCGCTACCGGGTGGTCACGATCGGCCGCGAGGGTGGGCACGCGATCGACCTCGTCGGCGCAACCGCGTGCGAGCTGCTCGACGAGGGCCAGGTCGACGCCATCGTCGCACGGCTCGGTCCCGACCCGATCCGCGATGACGCCGATCCGGAGCGCGCCTGGGCGGCGCTCCAGCGGCGCAGCGTCGGCATCGGCCGGGCGCTCATGGACCAGTCGGTGCTCGCCGGCGTCGGCAACGTCTACCGGGCAGAGGTGCTGTTCGTCCACGGCCTGCACCCCGACGTCCCCTCGCGCGCCGTCGACCGCGCCACCTGGGACGCGATGTGGGCGACCCTCGTGACATGGCTGCGCCGAGGGGTGAAGGAGCGGCGCATCATCACCGTCGATCCGAAGGAGGTCGGTGTCCCGCGCTCACGCATGCGGCGCGCCGACGCGACCTACGTCTACCACCAGGAACGCTGCCGGCGCTGCACCACGCCGGTCCGCCGCTACGACCTCGCAGGCCGGTGGGCGTACGCATGCGAGACGTGCCAGCCGCCCCCGAGGAGGACCGCATGAGCGCACCGTCGGACGCGACCGGGGCCGCGACGCCCCCACCCCCGCTGCTCCAGCGGGTCGCGATTGGTGTCGCCGTCGCCCGCTACGTCATCCCGCTCGCCGTGATCCCCGCGATCCCGTTCCTCATCGCACGGGGTGAGCTGGCGCTCCTCGTGCTGCTGCGTCCCCAGAAGGAGTTCCTGCTGCTCGCCGCCGCACAGCTCGCCCGCACCGGCGCGCCGAGCGTCGCGCTGCTGTTCGCCGCGTACGTGCCGCTCATGATCGTGGCGGTGTGGGCGTTCTTCATCGTCGGGCGCATGTTCCGACCGGCGCTCGATGCGGGCGAGGCGCCCCGCTGGCTCACCCGCATCCTCCCACCCCAGCAGCTCGACGTCGGGCGGCGCGTCATCTCGCGGCGTGGCCCGCTCATCGCCGTGATGGGGCGGATGGCGGCGCTCCCTCCGACGATCATGGCCGCGGCGGCGGGCGCCTCGGACGTCGACGGGCGCCGCTACCTCGCCGCGGACCTCGTCGGCGCGCTCGGGTCGTTCGCGCTGATGGTCGGTGCGGGGCTCGTGCTCGGCGAGGCCTACGACGAGTACGGCATCTGGATCACCGTCGCCGGCCTGATGGTGCTCGTCGCGCTCATCGCGCTCATCACCCGCTGGGTGCGCAACGAGGCCGGGCGGGTCGGCTAGGCGGCACCCCGGTCCGTTCCGGCCAGCCGCGGTCGCTCAGTGGGCGTGAGCGGCCCAGACGCCGTGCGGGGTGAAGCTGAGCGGGACGTCCGCGACCCACAGCTCGCTCGTGGGCAGCACGCCGGCGATGCGTGCCGTCGCGGCGCCGGTGACGACGAGCGCGTCGCCCGTGGCGAGCTCCTCCCGACCGGACCCGGACGTCAGGCCCGTCACCGCGACCGAGCCGTCGATCACGTAGAGGTAGGCGGCGCGCCCCTCGGCCACGCCGAGCTCCAGCGTCGCTCCCGGGGTGAGACGCGAGACGCGGACGCGCGCGTCCTGCTGCAGGTCGAGGCCCTCCTCGCCCGCGGGGCTCATGATCGTCAGCCAGCGGTCGAGCCGGTCCTGCTCCCTCGTCTGCACCTGCTGCACGCCGTTCTCGAGGTCGGCGCGTTCGGCGAGGATCCAGAACTGCAGGAAGCGCAGCGGCCGGTCGGGGTCGTCGTTGCGCTCGGAGTGCTCGGCGCCACGCGGACCGAACGTCATCACCTGCACGCCGCCGGGGCCGAGCTGACCGCCGTTGCCGAGCGAGTCGTCGTGACCGAACGTGCCCTCGACGACCCAGGTCAGCGACTCGACGTCACGGTGCGGATGCATCGGCCACACGCCACCCGGCACGAGCAGGTCGTCGTTGAGGACGCGCAGCGGACCGACGCCGTTCCAGACGGGGTCGCGGTACGGGCCGAAGCTGAAGTGCCAGCGCGCCTCGTACCACCCGCCGGATCCGCCGGCGATGTCTGCGTCGCGACGGACCAGATGCGGCACCGGCTCGTGGCTCAGCGCACTGCGGCGAACGTCACGATCGACGTCGCGTCGCTCACGAGACCCGGCAGCACGCCGAGGACGACGGTGACGGCGGCGAGCCCGACGACGACGAGCGTCAGGTTCCCGCCCGGCTGGAGGGCCGGCGCGTCCTCGGCCGGTGCCTCGAGCCACATCAGGCGGATGACCTTCAGGTAGTAGAAGAACGCGATGACGCTGTTCACGACGAGCGCGCTGGCGAGCACGATCGCGAAGCCGGTCACGTCGACGACGAGCGCCTCGAGGATCGCGAACTTCGCCCACAGGCCGACGGTCAGCGGCGCACCACCGAGGGAGAACAGGAACACGGTCATGCCGGCGGCCATCACGGGGCTCCGCACGCCGAGGCCCGCGTAGTCGGCGATGGCCCGCAGGCCCGTGCGGCGCGACACACCGATCGCGACGCCGAAGGCACCGATGTTCATCACGGCGTACGC
>SKII01000115.1 GCA_007116505.1 Nitriliruptoraceae bacterium | reverse complement strand
GTGCAGCAGCGCGCGAGACGGACCAGCATCCCCGTGTCGCCCTCGACCTCGACCGCGTCGCCGTCACCGCGACCGCCGATGCGGATGGGGCTCCGGACCGGCGGGAGGGAGACGGGGACGTCCTGTGGGACGTCGTCGACGAGCCGGTCCACGACCGCCTGGACGATCGTCGCCGCCGCCACGTGCCCCTCGCCGACGGCGAGGAAGAGCGCGTCGGTACCGCGGTAGTTGAGGGTGCGCGCGACCTCAAGCAGCTCGCCGGAGGCCATCACGCGGGCGTAGCCGATGCCCTTGCGACGCAGCGCCCGCTGCAGGGCGTCGCGTCCGCGCACGAACGTGTCCTCGCGGCGCTCACGGTTGAAGTGCGCGCGGATCTTCGAGCGGGCTCGCGACGAGACCGCCAGGCGCAGCCAGTCGCGTGACGGTCCCGCGTCCTCCGCGCGGCTCGTCATGATCTCGACGGTGTCCCCGTTGTCGAGCTCGTGGTCGAGGGAGACGAGGCGGCCGTTGACGCGTGCACCGATGCAGCGGTGACCCACCTCCGTATGCACGGCGTAGGCGAAGTCGATCGGCGTCGCCCGAGCGGGCAGGCCGAGGACCTCACCCTTCGGGGTGAAGACGAACACCTCGTCCTGGTAGAGGTCGATGCGCAGCGACTCGAGGTAGTCGCCGGGCTCGCTGACCTCCTCCTGCCACTCGAGCAGCTGCGAGAGCCACGGCAGCTCGGCCGCGTCGCCCTCGCCCTTCGACGGGTCCTTGTACTTCCAGTGCGCAGCCACCCCGAACTCGGCCGTGCGATGCATCTCCGACGTCCGGATCTGCACCTCGAGCTGCCGCCCGCCCGGCCCGACCACCGTCGTGTGCAGCGACTGGTAGCGGTTCAGCTTCGGCATCGCGATGTAGTCCTTGAAGCGCCCCGGGACGGGTCGCCACACGGAGTGGAGCTGGCCGAGCACCGCGTAGCAGTCCCGGACGCTCTCGACGATGACGCGGACGGCGACGAGGTCGTGGATCTCGTCGAACTCCTTCCCGCGCAGGACCATCTTCTGGTAGATCGAGTAGTAGTGCTTCGGACGACCGGTGACGTCGCCACGCACGCGCACGGCGCGGAGCTCGTCGCGGATCGCCGCCATCACCGCATCGAGGTAGGCCTCGCGCTCCGGGTTGCGCTCGTCGACCAGCGTGACGATCTCCTCGAAGCGCTTCGGGTGCAGCGCGGCGAAGCCGAGGTCCTCGAGCTCCAGCTTGAACTGCTGCATCCCGAGCCGGTGAGCGAGCGGGGCGTAGATGTCGAGCGTCTCCTGCGCGATCCGCTTCTGCTTCTCCCGCGGCATCACCGCGATGGTCTGCATGTTGTGCATGCGGTCGGCCAGCTTGACGATGAGCACGCGGATGTCGCGCGCCATGGCGATGACCATCTTGCGCAGCGTCTCGGCCTGCTGCTCCTGCTTCGACTCTGCCTGGATGCGGTCGAGCTTCGTGACGCCGTCGACGAGCAGGGCGACCTCGTCACCGAAGCCCTCGCGGATGTCGTCCAGCGTCGCCGGCGTGTCCTCCACCGTGTCGTGCAGCAGCGCCGCGAGCAGCGTCGCTGTCCCGAGCCCGAGCGAGGCGAGGTTCGTCGCGACCGCGACCGGATGGGTGATGTAGTCCTCGCCGCTGCGACGCTTCTGCCCCTCGTGCATCGCCTTCGCGTAGTGGTAGGCGCGGACGACCTCGCGCAGCTCCGCGCGGGACTCGCGTCGGACCGCCGCGGCGAGCCCTTCGATCTCGGGCGGCACGACCTCCCGGGAGCCGAGGGGCAGGCGGGCGAGGACGCCCTTGACCCCGGACACTCGCGGAGGCACGGCCGACGAGGACGGGGTCGTCGGGGCTGCGGACGGCACGGGCATGGCGGGCGGCACGGCGGGCGGCACGGCGGGCTGGCCCCCGGGCACCGCGTCCGAGCCCATCCTCACGCCTCCGTCCGACCCGGCGAGCCTACCGACGGGAGCTGCGACGGGGTTCCCAGGAGGACCGCCGGACGGGCCGCGACGGGCCGCTGGGGAGCGTCGGGAGGGCGGTTCCGCGGACGGCGCAGCTCAGTAGGTGAGGAGCGACGTGTGGCGGCGGCCCGGGAGGCGGGCCGCGCCACCGAGGAAGCCGAGCTCGATGAGGAACGCGAGCCCCACGACCTCTCCGCCGAGACGCTCGACCAGCTCGACGGTCGCCGCCGCCGTGCCTCCCGTCGCGAGGACGTCGTCGACGATGAGCACCCGGTCGCCCGGGACGAACGCGTCGTCATGCAGCTCGACGGTCTCGGTCCCGTACTCCAGGTCGTAGGCCACTCCCTGACGTGACGAGGGCAGCTTGCCGGCCTTGCGGGCGGGCACGAAGCCGGCCCCGCAGGCGAGCGCGACGGGTGCGGCGAGGATGAAGCCGCGCGCCTCGATACCGACGACCTTGTCGACACCCTCGTCGCAGTACGCGGCCGAGAGGCCCTCGATCGCGTGCGCGAACGCCTCAGGGTCGGCCAGGAGCGGCGTGACGTCCTTGAACACGATGCCGGGCTTCGGGAAGTCCGGGATGTCGCGGATGCACGCACCGAGCAACTCGCGGTCGATCGTCGTCATCGCTCGTCCTCCCCCTCGCGGCGCTGGGCGCCGCCCGTGTCGGGTCCGCCCGTCTCAGCGGCGGCCCCGGCGCCGACGGCCCGTCCCGCGGACGTAGTCGGTCGTGATCGGCGCTCGCCCAGCGTAGGAGGCGTCGACCGCAGCGGTCGCATCCGTGTCGGACGCACCGGCGTCGCGGGCCGCGGCCTTCGCGATGCGCCGCTGCTCGGCGGGCTCGCGCGCCTTCCAGACGGCGTACAGCGGCCCCGCGAAGAACAGCGACGAGTACGCACCCGCGAGCATCCCGACGAACAGCGCCAGCGCGAGGTCCTGCAGGGTGTTCGCGCCGAGCACGGACCCTCCGATGAAGAGCAGCGCACCGACGGGCAGCACCGAGCTGATCGTCGTGTTCAGCGAGCGGTAGACGACCTCGTTGAGCGACACGTTGACGAGCTCGGGCACCGTACGGCGGCCCGGCTCACCGAGCGTGTGCGCGTTGTCCTTGACGCGGTCGAAGATGACGACGGTGTCGTAGAGCGAGTACCCGAGGATGGTGAGCAGCGCGATCACCGTCGCGGGCGAGAACGTGAAGCCGACGAGCGCGTAGATGCCGACGGTCAGGAGCACGTCGTGGACCATGGCCGCGATCGCGACCGCGGCCATCTTGCGGTCGAGCCGGAGCGAGATGTACAGCGTCACCACCAGGAGGAACACGAGGAGCGCGCGCACGGACTGGGTCGTGATGCGCTGCCCCCACGTCGGGCCGACGAAGGTCTCCTGGACCTCGCTCACACCGGTCGCCTCGATGAGGGCGGCGCGCACCGCGCGGGCGACCGCGCCGTCGGGCTCGAGCGACTCCGTACGGACGATCCCGGCGCGCTCCTCCCCCGACCCGCTGACCTGCGCGACCGCCTCGGCCGCGCCGCCGCGCTCCGCCGCGGAGCGCAGCACGTCGGACGTCACGTCCGCCGCGATGCCCTCCACCCGGAACGAGCTGCCGCCGACGAAGTCGAGGCTCAGCTCGACACCCCTGCCGAGGATGGATCCGATCGACAGCAGCATCAGCAGCGCGGAGATCACGAACCAGCGCCGCGCGTTGGGGACGATGGTGAGCCTGGGCGTGCGCCTCATGCCGGCACCTCCTGGGGCTGCGCGGACGCGCGTTCGACGAGGCCGAGCCTCCTCCGGTCGAGGAACCCCGAGGCGACCATCAGCATCACGACGGGACGGGTGAAGCCGGCGAGGATGAGCAGGTCGAGCAGCGTCGCGATGCCGAGCATGAGCGCGAAGCCGCGGACCGGACCGACGGCGAGCGCGTAGAGGATGACGGCGGCTGCGAAGGTGACCGTGTTGCCGGCCAGGTTGGTGCGGAACGCGGACGTGTAGGCCTTGAGCGTCGCGCTGCGGACGGTCTTGCCGAGGTCGAGCTCGTCGCGCATGCGCTCGAAGAACAGGATGGACGAGTCCGCCGTGAGGCCGACGGCGACGATGAGGCCCGCCACGCCGGCGAGCGTGAGCGCGAACCCGAGCGTGCCGAGGAGGGTCACCAGTCCGAGCACGAGCACGCCGAACACGCCGAGGGCGAGCAGCGCCACCATGCCGAGCCAGCGGTAGAAGCCGATGAGCCACAGGCCGACGAGCAGCAGGCCGAGTCCGCCCGCGAGCAGACCCGCGCGCAGCGACGCCTCGCCGAGGGTCGCGGAGACCTCCTCGAACGTGGAGGGCACGAGGCTGATGGGCAGCGCACCGGTACGGAGCACGAGGGCGAGGTCGGTCGCGGCCTCACGCTGCGCCTCGCGGTCCGCCGCTCCGGAGGTGATCACGGCGCCGTCGGTCAGGCCGACCCCGCAGCGCACGTCGGGGTTCATCGAGGGCGCCGACTCGACGACGCCGTCGAGGACGATCGCGAGCAGCCCCGGACGACCGAGGTCGCGCTCGCATGCCAGGTCGGACGTGATCGCAGCGAACGCGGCGCTGCCCGCGGCATCGAACGAGACGGACGTCGTGAACCCGCCGGACTGCTCGACGGGGAACGCGTCACGGATCGACTCGCCGCTCAGCGCGGCGGGCCCCACGAGGTAGATGACGCCGGGGATCACCGTGCGCTGCTCGCCCTCGCCGAACTCCACGGTCGGTCCGCACAGGAAGCCCGCCTCGTCGGCGTCGAGCTCCGGACGGTCAATCGAGGGGACGGTGCAGTCCAGACCCGTCTCCTCGTACGCCTCGCTCCCGGGCTGGAACGTCTCGAGCACGGGACGGAAGCGCAGCTGCGCCGTGCGCCCGATGAGCTCGCGCAGCCGCTCCGCGTCCGTCGCACCCGGCAGCTGCACGATCACGTCGGTGCCGCTCCGGGCGATGTCGGGCTCCGCGACGCCGAGCGCGTCGACGCGCGAGCGGATGATCTCGATGGTCTCGTCGATGATGTCGGCGAGGTCGTCGGGGACCTCCGCGCCCTCGGGGAGGACCGGCTGGTAGACGGCGCTGATGCCGCCCTGCAGGTCGAGCCCGAGGACGGGACGGAGCCCGGCAGCGAGGACGGAGCCGGCGGCGATGGTCAGGACGACCATCGCGGCGAGGCTCACGACGAGGGGACGGCGCTTCACGGGTGTGCTCCGGGGAGGGTCGGTCGCAGGGATGTCATCCGAGCGGGACGTCGTTGGCGGTGATGCGGAACTCGCAGCCGAGGGTGCGGGCGGCGCGGCGGCACATGATCATGCGCTCGAGGAAGATCTCGAAGTACTCGATGACCGTCGAGCGGTCCGTGTCGAGCTCCAGCTCGAGGGTGATCGTGGAGCGCACGGCGTCGACACGGAGGAAGGAGCGCGTGACCGCGCCGTTGACCCGGTCGTGGATGTCCAGCGCAGGGTCGGCGCCCTGCCGGACTCGGGAACGGTGCACGTCCGCCTTGTCCGCGAGGATGACGGCGGCGCCGATCGGCCCGATGGACGATCCGTGCTGCTCCTCGTGGTTCCCGACTGCGGACAGGACGAGACCGATGCGGTAGGGGTCGACCTCGAGGCGCCTCAGCGCGTCGTAGGCGACCCAGGCGGAGGACAGGCCGTGGTTGGTGCGCGCGACCACGTTGCCCACGTCGTGCAGGTAGCCCGAGACCGCGGCGAGGTCGCACAGCTCCTGCTCTGCACCGAGGTGGCGCAGCACGTTGTGCGCGATGCGACCGACGAGGTTGGCGTGCCGGAAGCCGTGCTCGGTGAAGCCCATCGCGCCGACAAACTGGTCGGACAGCTGGATGAAGGCGGAGACGACCTCGTCCTGCTGCAGCTGCGCGAGGATCGACGGGTCGGATCCGGTCGCCTGCCGGGTCAGGGCGCCGAGGCGCTGCGCCTCCGCGACGGCCGCCTTGGCGTCGATCCCGCGCAGCAGCGACCGCTCGGCCTGCTCGTCGCCGAGCGGCCCCGGCGCGATGGCCGAGGCCTCCTCCGGACGTGTCGGCGCGGGCGCCTCCGGATGCTCGTCGCTGCTCGGACCGAGGGACATCAGGCGTCGGTGTCCGGCGCGTCCGCCGACTCGATGATGCGCGCGACTGCGTTCCGGTCGAAGCGCAGCACCACGTCGGGCTTCCCCTCGACGTCCTCGGTGACGGCGAGGTCGACGATGTCCGCATCGAGGTCCACGACGGCACCGTGCAGGCCGCCGAGCGTCGCGACGAGGTCCCCCACCTTGACCGATGCGATCAGGCGGGCCAGCTCGCGGCGGCGCTTCGACTGCGGACGGATGAGCAGGAAGTACAGGATGACCAGGAAGCCGAGCGGGAGCAGCAGGCCACCGAGCCCCTCCGCCCCACCCTCCTGGGCGAGGAGCACACCGAGCGTCATGCCGTCCACCTGCGGTCCTCCGGTCGGTCCGGCCGTGCCCTCGCCCGCGCACGGGCACCGGGGTCCAGCACGGGGTTCGGATCGGGCGCTCCCCTTCGGGCGCACCGAGCACGCCGGCGCAGGGCCGCTGCCGGCGCTG
>SKII01000059.1 GCA_007116505.1 Nitriliruptoraceae bacterium | reverse complement strand
TGGACTGGGGCAAGCACCGCTACGAGCAGGAGCAGAAGGACAAGGACGCTCGCAAGCGGCAGAACCGCATCACGGTCAAGGAGATCAAGATGCGGCCCAAGATCTCGGACAACGACTACGGGACGAAGTCCGGGCACGTGCGTCGCTTCCTCGAGGAGGGGGCGAAGGTCCGGGCCTCGATCATGTTCCGTGGCCGCGAGATGGCGCACACCGAGCTCGGGCTCAAGCTCCTGCACCGCCTGGCCGACGACATGTCGGAGCTCGCGACGGTCGAGGCCGAGCCGAAGGTCGATGGCCGCAACATGGTGATGGTGCTCGCTCCGCAGCGCAGCCGCGCGCGGGTCGTGCCGATCGCCGATGAGGGTGAGGGCCCCGCGGACGATGACGGTCTCGTCATCGCGGAGGACGGCACGGACGTCCCCGACGCGGCGGTGCAGGTCGAGGATCAGGAGGCCTGAGGGCCGACACGGACAGGGATGGTCATGCCGAAGCAGAAGACCCACAGCGGTGCCAAGCGCCGCTTCCGCATCACCCGCAAGGGCAAGGTCATGAGCGGGCAGCGCAACCGCGCGCACCTGCTCGAGGGCAAGAGCGCCTCGCGTCGTCGCCGGCTCTCCGGCGACCGCGAGCTGTCGTCCCCCGAGGCCAAGCGCGTCAAGCGTCTCCTCGGCCGCTGAGCAGGGCCACCACGCAGCATCGAGCACCACGACACGACGCCGGCACGGCCGGCATGAGGTGAGAAGATGGCAAGGGTCAAGCGGGGCGTGAACGCCCGGAAGAGCCACCGGACCGTGATGGAGCGTGCCAAGGGCTTCCGCGGCGCGCGGAGCCGGCGGTTCCGGGTCGCGAAGGAGGCCGTGCAGCACGCGGAGCGCTACGCCTACCGCGACCGGCGCGCGAAGAAGGGCGAGATGCGACGCCTCTGGATCGCGCGCATCAACGCCGCCGCGCGCGTCGAGGGGCTGAGCTACAACCGCCTGATGCACGGGCTCCGGCTCGCCGAGGTCGAGGTCGACCGCAAGAACCTCGCAGACCTCGCCGTGCGCGACGAGGCGGCGTTCCGCGCCCTCGCCGCGAAGGCGCGCGAGGCCCTGGAGAAGGTCTCCGCCTGAACGCCCGGCGCGGCGACCCGCTCACGTCACCGCGCAACCCGCGGGTCGCGGCGCTCGCAGCGCTGCACGATGCGCGGGCGCGACGTCGCGAGGGGCTCCATCTCGCCGAGGGTGAGCGCGTGTGCCGCGAGGCGCTCCTCGCGGGGGACGTCGTCGAGCTGCTGCACGTCGAGGGACGTGAGGAGCTCGTGGAGCTGGTCCCGGAGGGAGCCCGCGTGACGCAGGTCGACGCACGGGTGATGGCGCGCGTCTCCGACGCGGTGACACCTCCGGGTGTCGTCGCCGTCGTCAGGACCCCGCCGACCGACACCCCGCTGCCGCCCGAGGGTGATGTGCTCGTCCTCGACGGCGTGGCGGACCCCGGCAACGTCGGGACGCTCGTGCGCACGGCGGCCGCGTTCGGGGCCCGCGTGGTGAGCCTCGGTGGGGCGGACCCCTTCGGACCGAAGGCCGTGCGTGCGTCCGCAGGAACCTGCTACCGCACCCCGGTCCACCGCCCGGCTGACCGTGGTGCCGATCCGGCGGCGGGGCAGGGCGGGCTCGCGGTGGAGCTGCGCGGCGGGGGGAGGCCTCTCCTCGGTCTCGCCGCGGACGGCGCGCTCGACCTCGCCGGGGCGGTGGCGGCCCTGCAGGGCGTGGGCGTCGTGCTCGTCGTCGGCTCCGAGCCGCACGGCATGGGCGCGGACGTGCGCGGGACCCTTGATGCAGCGGTGCGCATCGCGATGCGTCCCGGGGTCGAGTCGCTCAACGTGGGGGCCGCCGGCGCGATCGCGATGCACGCGCTGATGGGTCGATGAGCGGCGCCGGGTCGGACCGCGTCTAGGCTCCCTGCGCGGCGAGCGAGCCTCGGACGCGACGCGAGGAGCAGGACCCCAGCAGCAGGACCCCAGCAGCAGGACCCCAGCAGCAGCAGCAGGACCCCAGCAGCGGGAACCCAGGAGGTGCAGCGTGCAGGTGAGCGACGTCGACGCGCTGCGCGCCACCGCCGTCGCGGCCTTCGACGCCGCGGCCGACGGTCCTGCGCTCGAGCAGGCCCGCGTCGAGCACCTCGGCCGGCGCTCGCCCCTCGCGGAGGCCCAGAAGCAGCTCGGCCGGATGGACGACGACGAGCGTCGCCGTGTCGGTGCGCTCCTCAACGACCTGAAGCGCGACGTGACCACCGCGTTCGAGGCCCGGCACGCCGAGATCGAGGCGGTCGAGCTCCGCGCACGTCTCGAGGCGGAGCGGCTCGACCTGACCGGTCCCGCACGCCGCGTCAGGCCGGGCAGGCCGCACCTGCTCACCCAGGTCGAGGCGGAGATCGTCGACGTGTTCGTCGGCATGGGCTTCAGCGTCGCGGAGGGCCCGGAGGTCGAGAGCGGCAGCTTCAACTTCGACCTGCTCAACATCCCCCCGGACCATCCAGCGCGCGGCACGATGGACACGATCTACGTCGACGAGGACGCGGACGTCGTCCTGCGGACGCACACGTCGCCGGTGCAGGTCCGGACGATGCTCGCGCACGAACCTCCGATCGCGGTCGTGTGCCCCGGTCGCGTCTACCGGGCCGACGCGGTCGACGCGACGCACTCGCCGGTCTTCACCCAGGTCGAGGGGCTGCTCGTCGCGGAGGGGGTGACGATGGCGCACCTGCGAGGCACGCTGCTCGCCTTCGCCCGTGCGCTCTTCGGCGAGGACCGCGAGGTGCGGCTGCGTCCCTCGTTCTTCCCCTTCACCGAACCGTCCGCTGAGGTCGACGTGTCCTTCGAGAGCGCCTCGGGCTGGCTCGAGATCCTCGGCTCCGGCATGGTCGACCCTGCCGTGCTCAGCATGTGCGGGATCGACCCTGAGCGCTACACCGGCTTCGCGTTCGGCATCGGCGTCGAGCGTGTCGCGATGCTCCGGCACGGCGTCGCGGACATCCGCGACCTCTACGACGCCGACGCACGCTTCCTGGCGGCCTTCTGATGCGCATCCCCCTGTCGTGGCTCACCTCGATGGTCGACGTCGACCTGACGATCGACGAGCTGGTCGAGCGGCTCAGCGCGTCCGGGCTCGAGGTCGAGGGGGTGACGCATCCGGGCTCCGGTGTCGCCGGGGTGCACGCCGCCCGGGTCCTGCACCACGAGCCGCACCCGGATGCCGACAACCTGCGCCTCGTCGACGTGACCGGGCCGGGTGGATCGGGGGAGGTCCGCGTCGTCTGCGGAGCGGCCAACTTCGACGTCGGCGACGTCGTGCTCCATGCCGCCGTCGGCGCGACCATCCCCGGGATGCGCCTCGAGGCGCGCACGATCCGCGGCCAGGTGTCCAACGGGATGCTCGCCTCCGCGCGTGAGCTCGGCCTCGGGGACGACCATGCGGGGCTGCTCCTCCTGACCGACGACGTCCCACTCGGGGCTGCGCTCGACGAGCTCGTGCCGGTCGGGGAGCCGGTCATCGAGATCGCCGTGCAGCCCGACCGCGGCGACCACCTCTCCATCCTCGGCGTCGCGCGCGACCTCGCAGCGCTGCTCGACACGTCGCTGCGCCCGCTGCCCGAGGTCGCCGCGCGACCGACGGTGAGCGGTGTCGGTGTCGAGCTCGCCACGGACGGCGTCGGCGCGTTCGCCGCCTGGACGCTCGAGGATGCGGTGGTGCGCCGCTCGCCGCTGTGGCTGCGCACGCGGCTCGCGCAGTGCGGCGTGCGCTCCATCGACGGCGTCGTCGACGTGACGAACTACGTCATGCTGGAGCTCGGGCAGCCGCTGCACGCGTTCGACCTCGACCGCCTCGCCGGTGGTGGGCTTCGCGTGCGCGACGCGCGGGGAGGGGAGACGCTGCGCACCCTCGACGGTGTCGACCGCACGCTCGTCGCCGGCGACCTCGTGATCGACGATGCGGACGGGCCCGCCTCGCTCGCCGGCGTGATGGGCGGGGAGCGCACCGAGGTCCACGCCGGGACGCGCCGGATCCTTCTCGAGGGGGCGGTGTGGGACCCGGCCGCAATCCGCCGCACGTCCCGCCGCCTGGGTCTCGTGAGCGAGGCGAGCACACGCTTCGAGCGCCGCGTCGACCCGGAGGGGGCGGAGCTCGCCGTCGCGCGCGCGGCCCATCTCATGGCGACCACCGCGGGAGCGCGCAGCACGGCCGCGACGACCGAGCACGGCCCTGCGTCCGCACGCCTCGCGCCGGGGCCGGTCGACGCGTCGGCGCAGCGCATCGCAGCGCTCGTCGCGCTCGACCTCGACGCGGATGCGCAGGCGGGGCTGCTCCGGCGGGCCGGCTGTGAGGTGACCGTCTCGGGTGACGCCCTCCGTGCCGTTCCACCGTCCTGGCGAGGGGACCTCGCGCGCCCCGCCGACCTCGCCGAGGAGGTCGTGCGCCTCCACGGGTACGGCCATGTCCCCGCGGAGCTGCCACCGCTCGTGGTGCGCGGAGGCCTGTCCGCCTCGCAGCGCCTCGAGCGCTCACTGCGCGAGGCCGTGCTCGCCCACGGTTTCGACGAGGTGGTGACGCGTCCGTTCGTCGGCCCGCGGGTCACCGCGGGCGTGCACCCCTCCGAGGGGCGCGTGCTGCTCGCGAACCCGCTGGCGCAGGATGCCGCCGCCATGCGGCCGGGGCTGCTCGACGGCCTGCTGGTCACGCTGCGCCGCAACCGCGGCCAGGGCCGTGCGGGCATGGCGGTCGCCGAGCTCGGCCGCATCCACCGACCGGTCGACGATGTGCTCGGGACGGAGCTCGACCGGGTGCTCGGCACCGCGTGGCGCTGGGTCGGTCCCGACGCTCAGCAGCTTCCGCTGCAGCCGCGTGCGCTCGGCATCGCGGCCTTCGGGGCGCGGTCGGGCGACGGATGGCTCGACGAGACGACGACGTGGGCGGTCGAGGACGTGCTGGCCGTGATCGACGAGCTCGCCCGCCGCGCGGGCGTCGCCACGCTCGAGCGCCGACCGGTGAGCCGTGAGGGCTGGCACCCCGGTCGCACGGTCGCCCTGCTGCTGGATGGCGTCGAGGTCGGACTCGCCGGGCAGCTCCATCCTCACGCGGCGGACGCGTGGGACCTGCCCGACCCCGTGGTCGCCGGTGAGCTGCTGACCGAGGTCCTGCTCGCATCCGCTGCTGACGGTCACCCGCTCGTGCGTGCGCCGCGGCTCGTGCGTCATCCCGCCGTCGTCGTCGACGTCGCGGTCGTGGGGCCGGAGGGGCTGAGCGTCGCCACGATCATGCAGGTGGTGCGCGACGCAGCGGGGGACCTGCTCGACGATCTGCGCTGGTTCGACGAGTTCCGCGGCAGCCAGCTTCCTGAGGGGCACCGCAGCATCGGGCTGCGCCTGCGTCTGCAGGACACGGAGCGTCAGCTCAGCGACGTGGACGCGGACGCTGTCCTGAGCCGTGTCGGGGCGGCCGTGACGGCCATCGGCGCCTCGCTGCGCTCCTGATCGGACCCTGAGGCCGAGCCGCATGCGTTTGCGGTTCTCCGCACTATCCTGCATACTTCCGCATCACCGCCCGCGTCCCGCGCGCGGGTCCCCGGAGGTCGACCGTGCCCACCATCGCCATCGTCGGCGCGTCCGGCTACGGCGGCACCGAGCTGCTCCGCCTGCTGACCCGTCACCCGGAGCTCGAGGTCCACGCCGTCGCCGGGGCCTCCTCAGCCGGCTCGACGCTGCGCTCGGTCGCGCCGAACCTCCCCCCGGCGGCCGGCGGGGACCGTGTCCTCGTCCCCGTCGACCCTGACGACCTCGCCCGGGCCGACGTCGTGGTGCTCGGCACCCCCGACGAGGTGTCGCTGGAGCTCGCGCCGAGACTGCTCGCGCTCGGCACGCGGGTCGTCGACCTCTCGGGTGCGTTCCGTCTGCCCGCGGAGCGCTTCAGCGTCTGGTACGGGCGTGAGCACACCGCCCCTGAGCTCGCACCGGGCGGCGCTGACCCGGCGGTCTACGGGCTGACGGAGCACGCACGTGTGCAGGTCGCCGGTGCGCGCCTGGTCGCCAACCCCGGTTGCTACCCGACCGCGACCCTGCTGCCCCTGGTGCCGCTCGCAGGTCTCCTCGAGCCGGAGGGCATCGTCGTGAGCGCCGTCAGCGGTACCTCGGGCGCCGGCCGCTCCTCGCGTCCCGACCTCCAGGCGGCCGTCGTGCATGGAGACGTGGTCGCCTACGGCGCGCCCTCCCACCGCCACACGGTCGAGATCGAGACCCACCTCGTCCCCGGCGGGGCGGCCTCCCCGATCGTCTTCACTCCCCATCTCGTCTCGATGTCCCGCGGCATCCTCGCCACCATCTCCGCCGTGCTGCGGCCGGGAGTCGGGCAGGCCGACGTGGACGAGGCCCTCGCGGCCGCGTACGCGGGAGAACCGTTCGTGCACGTGCTGGCGCCGGGCGAGTTCCCGCGGACGAAGGCGGTCCACGGCGCGAACTCGTGCCAGCTGTCGGCCGTCGTCGATGCGCGCACGGGCCGGGTGCTCCTCACGAGCGTCATCGACAACCTCGTGAAGGGTGCGGCCGGCCAGGCGCTGCAGAACGTGAACGTCATGCTCGGCCTCGAGGAGACGCTCGGGCTCGACGTCGTGGGGGTGCACCCGTGACCGCGGACCCTGTGGCCGCGTGGTCCGGCTCCGTCCC
>SKII01000008.1 GCA_007116505.1 Nitriliruptoraceae bacterium | reverse complement strand
GCACCGTCCTCGTCCTGCTCCGCGGCCGCCTCTGACCCGCATCGCTGCGACCGGCCGCTAGCGTCCGACCGCGGCGCCGTTCGGCGCTGGACCGGCCGGACGGGACCGTCCGGGGCCGTGCGACGGGGACCGAGCGATGACGAACAGCGACCCGACCAGCGACCCGACCAGCGACCCGGGTGCGGCGGCCGGCGCGGCGGCGGGCGCGCAGCGACCGGTGCTCGTCGTCGACTACGGCGCGCAGTACGCGCAGCTCATCACGCGGCGCGTCCGGGAGGCGGGCGTCTACGCCGAGCTCGTCCCGCACGACGAGCCCCTCGACCGGCTCCTCGCCCGCGACCCTGCCGCGGTCGTGCTCTCCGGCGGTCCTGCCTCCGTCTACGCGGAGGGCGCACCGACGCTCGACCCGGCGCTGCTCGAGGCCGGCGTCCCCGTGCTCGGCATCTGCTACGGCTTCCAGCTGATGGCCGCCGCGCTCGGCGGGACCGTCGCCCGGACGGGGACGGCGGAGTACGGCGCCACGCCGCTCGAGGTCAGCGCTCCTGACGCGGCGCTGTTCGGTGGCCTGCCCGGCTCGCTCTCCGTGTGGATGTCGCATGGCGACGCGGTCACCGAGGCCCCGCCGGGCTTCGCGGTGACCGCACGGACGGCCGCGACCCCCGTCGCGGCGTTCGAGGACAGGACGCGTCGGCTAGCGGGCGTGCAGTTCCACCCTGAGGTCCGACACTGCGAGCGCGGCCAGGACGTGCTCGAGCGGTTCCTCCTGGAGGTCGCCGGGCTCGAGCGGGACTGGGACACGTCGGGCATCGTCGCCGAGCAGGTCGCGCTCGTCCGCGCGCAGGTCGGCGAGGGCCGCGCGATCTGTGGGCTCTCGGGTGGGGTCGACTCCGCGGTCGCCGCAGCGCTCGTGCAGCGCGCGATCGGTGACCGGCTGACGTGCGTCTTCGTCGACCACGGGCTGCTGCGCGACGGTGAGGTCGAGCAGGTCGAGCGCGACTTCGTCGCGGCGACCGGCGTGCGGCTCGTGACCGTCGACGCGCGTGACCGGTTCCTCACCGCGCTCGCCGGCGTCACCGACCCGGAGGAGAAGCGTCGCATCATCGGCCGCGAGTTCATCCGCGTGTTCGAGGGTGCCGCCGCCGACATCGCCTCCGAGGCGGGCGAGGCGGGGGAGGAGGTCGGCTTCCTCGTGCAGGGAACGCTCTACCCCGACGTCGTCGAGTCCGGTGGCGGCAGCGGGACCGCGACGATCAAGAGCCACCACAACGTCGGCGGCCTGCCCGACGACCTCACGTTCGCGCTGGTCGAGCCGCTCCGGCGCCTGTTCAAGGACGAGGTCCGTGCGGTCGGGCGCGAGCTCGGGCTCCCCGAGGAGATCGTCGCCCGCCAGCCGTTCCCAGGCCCAGGGCTCGGTATCCGGATCGTCGGGGCGGTCGACGCCGAGCGGCTCGCGCTGCTGCGCGCGGCCGACCGGATCGTCCGTCAGGAGCTCACCGCCGCCGGCCTCGACCAGGAGATCTGGCAGTGTCCGGTGGTGCTGCTCGCGGACGTCCGCAGCGTCGGCGTGCAGGGCGACGGTCGTACGTACGGGCATCCCATCGTCCTGCGGCCCGTGTCCAGCGAGGACGCGATGACGGCCGACTGGTCGCGGCTCCCCTACGACGTGCTCGCGCGGGTGTCGAACCGGATCACCAACGAGGTGCCCGGCGTGAACCGTGTCGTGCTCGACATCACGTCGAAGCCGCCCGGCACGATCGAGTGGGAGTGACAGGCCGAGCCATGGCTGCCGGCGCGGTCCCGCGACCGCAGGTCGCCCGGCGGCGAGCAGTCCGTCGGAGGTAGTCTCCTCGCCACGAGGCCGCGCTGCGGCGGACGCACCGGCCCCGGACGCACCGACCGCCGAGGAGCGACCCATGGAACCCACCCAGCTCGTGCTCGCGCTCGTCGTCATCCTCGGCGTGCTCGTCGTCGTGGCGTACAACCGGCTCGTGCGCTCGCGTGTCCGCGTTGACGAGGCGTGGGCGCAGATCGACACGCAGCTGCAGCGCCGGCACGACCTCATCCCGAACCTCGTCGAGACCGTGAAGGGCTACGCCGCGCACGAGCGGGAGACGTTCGAGGCGGTCACCGCGGCCCGAGCGAAGGCGATCAGCGTGCAGGCGCCGAAGGAGCTCGCCGAGGCGGAGAACGGGCTCACGCAGGCGCTCGGAAAGCTCCTCGCGATCACGGAGAACTACCCGCAGCTCAAGGCTGACGCGAACTTCCGCCAGCTCCAGGACGAGCTCGCCCACACCGAGAACATGGTCGCCGGGGCACGCGGGAACTACAACGCGTCGGTCCGTGCGTTCGACGAGCTGCGCCAGGTGTTCCCGTCGTCGCTCATCGCCTCGACGTTCGGGTTCACGGCCCGCGACTACTTCGAGATCGAGACCGTCGAGGTGCGCCGCGCGCCGGACGTGAGCTTCTGAGCCCGGCCCCGTCCGAACTCGGGGGACGCTGATGTCGGTGGTCTACGACGACCGCATCCGCCAGAACCGGCGGGCGACCCGCCTGCTGCTCGCTGGCGCGTTCGTGATCCTCATGGTCCTCGTCTGGGTGGTGCTCAGCCTCTTCCTCGGTCCTGACGTGCTGCTCGATCCGGTCGCCGGCCTCGCCGTGACCGCGACGGGCGCCGCAGCGGGCCTCGGGCTCACCTACGCGTCGTACCGGTCGGGACCGTCCCTCGCCCTGCGTGCGGCGAAGGCGCGACCGGTCTCGCGGGAGGCGGCTCCCGAGCTGCACCGCCTGCTCGACGAGGTCTGCGTGTCCGCAGGGCTGACGCAGCGTCCGAAGCTCTACGTCGTCGACGATCCCGCCCCGAACGCGTTCGCCACGGGACTGTCGCTCGAGGACAGCCACGTCGCGGTGACCACCGGGCTCGTCGAGCGGCTGCCGCGCTACGAGCTCCGGGCGGTGCTCGCCCACGAGGTCGCCCACATCGTCAACGACGACATCCGGACCGTGACCGTCGCGGTCGCCACCGCCGGGCTCATCGCGCTGCTCGCGGACGTGCTCATCCGTGCCACCTTCTACGGCGGGCGAGCACGCTCGTCGGGCGGCCGCAGCGGAGGTCGCAACGATGGTGGGGCGCAGGCGCTGCTCATCCTCGTCGGCGTCCTCGCTGCGGTGCTCGCGCCGCTCGCCGCGCAGGCGATCCGCTTCTCCGTATCACGCCAACGCGAGTACCTGGCGGACGCGACCGCCGCACGGATCCTCCGTGACCCGCAGTCGATGGTCGACGCGCTCAGGCGCCTCGAGGAGGACCGCACGCCGCTCACCCGGTTCGAGTCGGCGAACGCGCACCTGTGGTTCGAGGAGCCCAACGACCTCGAGGGGGACGGCCGCCCTGCGAGCCTCGCGCGACGCTTCGCGACGCATCCGACCCTCACGCAGCGCATCGAGCGGCTCGCGCAGCTCAACGCGGGCACGGTCGACCCGGAGCGCCCCCTGCGGCCCGTGGACCCGCCTCCGCCGAGCACCCCACCTCAGGGCCGATGACGCGTTAGGCTCCCCTCCGCTGTGGCCGGGAGGCGCCGCAGTGAGCGAGGGGGAGACGTGCTCGTCGTCGAGAACCTCGAGGTCGTCTACGAGGACGTCATCCTGGTCCTGAAGGGCGTCTCGATCGAGGTGCCCGAGGGGTCGATCGTCGCGCTGCTCGGCGCCAACGGGGCGGGGAAGACGACCGTCCTCCGCGCCATCACCGGGCTGCTCGACGTGCATCGTGGGGCGATCACGAAGGGCACGATCACCCTCGAAGGTCGGCCGATCCATGGGCTCGACGCGCCGAGCATCGTGAAGGCCGGGGTCGGGCAGGTCATGGAGGGCCGGCGCATCTTCACCGAGTTCACGGTGGAGGAGAACCTGCGCGTCGGCGGGCACCTCACGCCGCGGTCGGTCGTGAACGAGCGGCTCGAGCGCAGCTACGAGCTCTTCCCGGTCCTCGCGGAGCGTCGCAAGCAGATCGCCGGCTACCTGTCGGGCGGCGAGCAGCAGATGCTCGCGATCGGCCGTGCGCTGATGGCCGAGCCGCGCCTGCTCATCCTCGACGAGCCCTCGCTCGGTCTCGCGCCGCTCGTCGTGCAGCGCATCCGCGACCTCATCGTCCAGATCAACGAGCAGGGGACCTCGGTCCTGCTCGTCGAGCAGAACGCGAACATGGCGCTCTCCATCGCGGACCACGGCTACATCCTGGAGACCGGCAAGGTCGTGATGGACAAGCCGGCGGCGGTCCTGCGCGAGGACGACGACGTCCGGGAGTTCTACCTGGGGCTGCGCGAGGAGGGAGCGGGATCCATGCGCGACGTGAAGCACTACAAGCGCCGCAAGCGGTGGCTGTCATGACGACCCGCATCCTCTCCGAGTCGCTGACAGGCACGTCGGTCGACCTCCCCGACGGCGCGCCCCTGCTCCAGGTCGAGGACATCGAGCTGCGCTTCGGCGGCACCCGCGCCATCGATGGGGTCAGCTTCGACGTCGCCCCCGGCGAGCTGTTCGCCATCATCGGCCCGAATGGTGCGGGGAAGACCTCCATCTTCAACTGCATCTCCGGCGTCTACCGCCCGCAGTCGGGACGCATCCGCTTCATGGGGGAGGACCTCCTCGATGAGCGCCCGGACCGCATCGCGAAGCGCGGCGTCGCGCGCACGTTCCAGAACATCGAGCTGTTCGACAACCTCACGGTCGTCGACAACCTGATGCTCGGACGGCACCAGCACCTCGACTACGGCGTGCTCGAGGGCATGCTCTACCTCGGGCGTGCGCGCCGGGCGGAGCTCGCGAACCGGCGCATCGTCGAGGACATCATCGACTTCCTCGAGATCGCCGCGAGCCGCAAGCTCCCGGTCGGGATGCTGCCCTACGGCGTGAAGAAGCGGGTCGAGCTCGGCCGTGCCCTCGCGATGGAGCCGAAGCTGCTGCTGCTCGACGAGCCGGTCGCCGGCATGAACGCCGAGGAGACCGAGGACATGGCGCGGTTCATCCTCGACATCCGCTCGGAGCTCGACACGGCGATGATCCTCGTCGAGCACGACATGGGGCTCGTCATGGACCTCGCCGACCGCATCATGGTCATGGACTTCGGGCGGCGTATCGCCATCGGCGACCCCGCGTCGGTCCAGTCCGACTCGGCGGTCATCAAGGCGTACCTCGGGGAGCCGGAGGTGAAGCGATGAGCCAGACGATGACGTCATCGGGGACGACGGGGACGGACGGTTCGGAGGTGCTGACCCTCGCCTCGCGCGTGCGTCGGTTCGCCGAGCAGGACCCGTACCGCGTCTGCATGCGGGAGAAGCGCTTCGGGATCTGGCAGGACATCACCTGGGCCGACTACTGGGACAAGGTCGAGCTGGTCGCTCACGGGCTGTACGCGCTCGGCATCCGCCCCGGGGACCGGGTCGGGATCCACGCCGAGAACCGTCCGGAGTGGCTGTACACGGACGTCGGGATCACCGCGATCCGAGCGATCACGATGGGGCTCTACCCGACGAACCCTGCGCCCGAGGTCGCCTACCTGCTGCAGGACTCCGGCTCCCGCATCCTGTTCGCGGAGGACCAGGAGCAGGTCGACAAGGCGCTCGCCGTCGTCGACGACTGCCCGGACCTCGAGTGGATCGTCTACCTCGAGCCGCGCGGTGTGCGCGGCTACGACCATCCGAAGCTGATGCCCTTCGAGGACCTCCTCGAGCGTGGGCGCGTGCACCGCGGGAGCGACCCGGAGCTGCTCGCCCGGATGGCACAGGAGGCCGAGGACGACGACGTCGTCACCCTCATCTACACGTCGGGGACGACCGGCCCGCCGAAGGGCGCGATGCTCACCAACCGCAACGTGAGCTTCGGCATCGACGTCCTCGTCTTCTCCGGTGGCCTGTTCGACCCGCCGGCGTCGCCGGAGGACGTGACGCTCTCCTACCTGCCGCTGTGCCATGTCGCCGAGCGTGCGGCGACCGTGTGGAACAACGCGGGTGCCGGCGTCACCGTCCACTTCGCCGAGTCCATCGAGACCGTCCAGGCGAACCTCAAGGAGGTGCAGCCGACGCTGTTCTTCGCGGTGCCGCGCATCTGGGAGAAGATCGCCGCCGGGATCCAGATCAAGATGTACTCGGCGTCGCGGCTCAAGCGGCTCAACTTCAAGCTGTGGATGGGCGTCGCGTCGATCATCGGCGCGCGGATGGTCGCGAACGACGGGAAGCACACGCTGCTCACCCGCGTCCTGTACGCGCTCGGCTACCCGTTCCTGTTCCGCGCGCTGCGTGACCGCATCGGGATGCGCAAGGTGCGCGCCGCGGGGTCCGGTGCTGCGCCGATCGCGCCCGAGGTGCTCCAGTTCTTCTTCGGCATCGGCGTCCCGATCTACGAGATCTACGGCATGACGGAGAACGCGGCCGTCGCCACGGTGAACCGTCGCGGCCGCGTGAAGCTCGGCACGGTCGGTGAGCCGCAGCCCGGCACGGAGCTCCGCATCGACGAGACCACCGGCGAGATCCTCACGCGGCACCCGGGCGTGTTCAAGGGCTACTGGAACAAGCCCGAGCAGACCGCCGAGACGCTCGACGCCGACGGCTGGCTGCACACCGGGGACGTCGGGGAGTGGGTCGACGGGACGCACGTGCGCATCGTCGACCGCATCAAGGACATCATCATCACCGCGGGCGGGAAGAACATCTCGCCGTC
>SKII01000148.1 GCA_007116505.1 Nitriliruptoraceae bacterium | reverse complement strand
TCGGACCGCTCCGGCGCAGAGCTGCGACGTCGGGCGCTGGGCGTCGGTGCGGCCCTCGTCCTCGCGCTCGCCGTGGGCGCGCTGCTCACCGGGGCGCTCGGCCGTCCGACGGCGGAGGGACCCGCGCCGCTCGGGCCGGTCGTGCTCGACCGCACCGCCTACCCCGGGGCTCCAGAACTGCTCACGGTGCGGTCGGTGGCGACCACCTCGACCGCGCAGGTCGAGGGGCGTGAGGTCACGCCCCTCGCGTTGATCGACGGGGACGGGTCCAGCGCCTGGATCGCCCTGCCCGCCGACGAGGACGTCGTCGAGACGATCGAGCTCGTCCTCGAGAGCCCAGCGTGGGTGGACCGCCTCCAGGTGCGCAACGGGGACCATCGCAGTCCGGAGGACCACGAGCTCAGCGGGAGGCTCCAGCAGGCCCTCCTGACCTTCGACGGGAGCCGGACGCACCGGGTCGACCTGCTCGATCTCGGACGGCAGGTCCAGGTCGTGCGCCTGCGCGAGCCGGAGCTCACCACGCGCATCACCCTGCAGGTCGCGCGGGTCGTCCCGGGCAGCGGTCCGCACGGTGTCGCGCTGTCCGAGCTCACGGTCGTCGGCTGGCCTGCGCAGGGCACCGACGTCGCACTGGCACGAGGACGGGCGGAGCACGGATGAGTGACCCGACGGCACCGACCTTCGACGACCAGCTGGAGGCGCTCGGCTTCCGGGCCCGGTCGGTCTCGCGTCGCGGCGGTCGACGCTGGGACCTGCCGTTCAACCGGGTGCTGACCTTCATGCTGCACGACTACGGCGACCATGTCGTGCTGACGTGGACGCTCGAGCTCGGACGCGTGCTCGCGGAGCGCGAGTGGCGTGCGAGCTCCGGCGAGGTCGGAGAGATGGAGCTCTTCCCGACCTACGACGTCCGGCTGCCGCTCGACATCGAGGCGATCTCCACCGAGATCACCCGCGTCCTGCTGACGCTGCGGCTCGACCTCGGGGCGCCGGACCGATGAGCGGCCTCGTCGACCATGCGCGCATCGCCCGGCGCCTGCGCCGGTGGCTCGCGCTGCTCGTCCTGGCGACGCTCGTCGCATGGCTGGTCGGGGGGCTGATCGGCGACGGACCGACGCTGCGGAGCCTCGCCGGGCTCACGGGCGTCGCGGTCCTGCTCGCGCTGCTCGTGGAGGTCACCGTCGTGGGTGGCGCAGCGGTCGGGGCGGCGCTGCGGGCGGGCGAGCGGGGGGACCGGCTCGCCGCACCCGACGTCTCCCTCGTCCCGCCGCAGGTGCAGGCGCGTCTCAGGAGGCGTCGAGGACCGGCAGCGCGCTGAGCGCCGCCTCGAGCTCCGCGGGGTCGACGACGTTGTCCCAGCGGGCCAGGACCGTGCCGTCCCCATCGATGAGGAAGACCCACGGTTCGTTGCCGCCGGTGGCGGTCTGGATCCATGCGGCCGCCGCGGGGCTCAGCCGCTGAGCCTCGAAGTCCTCCCAGACCTCGACGTGCACGAAGTCCGCTCGGTCCCCGAAGCGGTCATGGACGTCGACGAGATGCTCGGTGAGCGGTCCGCACACGAGGCTGACGCAGTAGACGGGGGTGGTGATCGCGAGGACGACGGGTCGTCCGGCTGCGAGGGACTCGTCGACCCGGGTGGTGTGGAGCACCGCCGCACGGTCGGGGTCCTCGAGGGAGCGCAGGCGGGAGTCGAGTGCGGACGCGGGTGCGAGCCCGGCCTCGACGTCGGCGCGCACGAGGTTCGGGGTCGGGGGTGCCGTGCCACCGACGTCGACGACCTCCGGTGCGGGGAGCACCTGGAGGACGGCACGGCCCTCGACCGGACCGACGTCGAGGAGGTCCGCCGTCACCTGCACGCCCCAGAACCCAGCCGCATCGAGGTCGACGTCGACGCGGTAGACGCCCGTCAGGAGGTCCGTCCCGACGACGGCAGGTCCGCGCTCCGGCGCGGGCACGTCGAGTCCGGGGACGGGGAGGAACGTCGCGGTCATCGGGTCGCCGAGGGTCGCCTGTCCTCCCGGCTCGTCGCCGAGATGGGCGAGCCGGACCGTCACCGTCCCGCCGGCGACCCGCTCCCGGCGGTCGGTGAACACGGCGAGGAGCAGGCGTCGGTCCTCCCCGACGGCGAGGTCGAAGCTCGCCGGTGCGATGGCCAGCGTGACCTCCGGCGCGGCGGGCGCTCCCGGCTCGTCCGCGCTGCAGGCCGTCGCGAGGAGCATCAGGGGCAGCGTCGCGGCGAGGATCCGCGCGTGTGCCGTGCGCCGTCCGGCTCGCCCTCCCGGGCGCCGTACGGGCTGCGGCACGGGGTGCGCGCGGCCCTGGTCCGCGTCCGGGGTCCGGGGCATCTTCGGTCCGTCCGTCGCTCGTCGCAGAGGTGGTGAGGGTATGGCAGCCTGTGCGGGTGGAGCGGCCATCGCAGGGGCGTCGACGCCACGCCCGGGGGGCGCTGGTGGGTCGCCGCACGTCCGTGGTCGTGGCGGCGCTCGCGCTGCTGCTCGGCGCCTGCGCTCGCGAGGAGGTCCCGGCCGCTCCCGAGCTGCGCGTGGCGGCCACCCCCGACGCGGAGTCGCTGCTGCTCTCCGAGGTCGCGGTCGTGCTGCTCGGCGTGGCGGGGATCACGGCCGACACGGTCGTGCTCGCCGACAGCCGCAGCACGCGGCGGGCCATCGAGGTCGGCGACGTGGACCTCGTCGTCGCCTACTCGGGCGAGGAGTGGCTGACGCGGCTCGGGCGCGCCGACCCGCCTGCCGATCCGCTCGAGGCCTTCCCGGTCCTCGCCGAGTCGGACCTCGGCAGGGGGCTGACGTGGCTGATCCCGGCCGGCGGACCGGGGGAGGACCCGGGGGGCACGGGGGGCGCAGGGGGCTCAGGGGGTCCGGCGGGTCCGGGAGGGCCGGGAGCGGAGGGCCCACCGGCGAACGCGACCTTCGCCTTCTTCGTCGCTGGACCTCCGTCGATCGACGCGGACCTGCGCTCGATCTCGCAGCTGTCCCTCCGGCTGTCGGAACGTCCGGAGCTCTCGCTGTGCGTGGACGCGGAGTTCGGCCGTCGCGCCGACGGGCTGTCGGCGCTGCTGAGCACCTACAGCGTGCGCCGTGACCGTCCGTTCCTCGCGGCCGGCCCCGAGGAGGGCGTCGGGCGCGTGCGCGCGGGTGACTGCGTCGCCGGCCTGAGCCATGCGACCGACGGCAGGGCCTGGGCGGCGGGGATGCTGCCGCTCGTCGACGACCTGCGGTTCTTCCCCGCGTTCGTCCCCGCACCGGTCGTGCGCACCGGCACGCTCCTCGCGGATGTGCGGGTCGGACCCGCGCTCGCGCCGATGGGTGAGCTCACCACGGCGCTGCTCGGCCGCGCGAACGGCGCGGTCACTGCGGGGGCCGGCATCGAGCAGACCGCGGAGGAGCTGGCCGGACGGCTCCTCGAGCGGCTCGACGCCCGGCGCGGTGACCTCGACGGCCCTGACGGTCCTGATGGCCCTGACGGCTCGGAGGAGGGCGCCCGTTGACGGGTGTCGCTCGGCTGGCGTAGCATCCGAACATCTGTTCGAGTCCTGCTGCCCGGCCCGCACCGCTCCCCGCGGTCCGCGAGGTCCCGCAGGAGGACGCGCTGCAGGTTCCGCGGGTCCCCGGACGGCACCTCCGACCGGTCTCCGACCGGTCGGAGCCGTCCGGAGGGTGTGCGATGAAGCGGTACCGGGAGACCCTCGATGAGGTCGAGTCCGACGGCGGGCTCGACGGGGCACCCGTCGCGTTCCGGTGGCGGGGCCGGCGGCACCGTGTCGTGCAGGTGCTCGGGCACTGGCATGAGGACGCGGGCTGGTGGTACCGGTCCGGCGGAGCGGTGCTCGAGGTCGAGCGCACCGACCTGTGGCGCGTCGAGGTGGCGACCGACCACGGTCGCGTGATCCATGAGCTCGTCCGGCGCGGTGACGGCTGGCGCCTCGACCGCGTCTGGGACTGACGGGATCGCCGGTGGGGACGAACCGCTTCGCGCATCTCCGCGTCAGCTCGACCTTCTCCCTGCGTGACGCGACGATCGCGCCGGAGCGGCTCGCGGCCGCCGCGGCGGAGATGGGGATGACCCACGTCGCGCTCACCGACCGCGACGGGCTCTCGGGTGCCGTCCGCTTCGTGCGTGCGGCCGTCTCCGCCGGCATCGTCCCCGTGGTGGGGGTGGACCTCGCGCTCGCGCCCGGTGCGGGCTCGGCCGTCCGGGGGGACCGCGTCACCCTGATCGCGCAGGACGCCGTCGGCTTCGCCGCGCTGTGCCGTGCGGTGACCTCCGCGCACGCGACGGAGCGCTCCGCGCCGCTGCTCGCCGCGGGAGCGCTGGACGACGTCGCCGCGTCAGGGAGGGTGCTGGCCCTGCTCGGTGTCGACTCGCCGGTCGGGCGCGAGCTCGCGCGCGGTCGTCCCGACGCCGCCGCGACGGCGCTCGGGAGCTGGCACGAGCGGTTCGGCACGCA
The DNA here is from genome assembly GCA_007116505.1 of Nitriliruptoraceae bacterium. The sequence goes on along the minus strand of SKII01000148.1, from coordinate 2,340 downwards.
CGGGACGGTCCTCGGCGTGCGCGACCACCGCGTGGCACCCGGAGGGCGGTGGGTGCATGGCCGGCCGGACCCCGACGAGCCTGGGGACGACGTGCGGATCGCGCGGACGCTCGACCTCGCCCGCCGCAGCGGTGTCGCAGCGGTCGCGGTCAACGACGTCCGCCATGAGCGACCCGACGACGTGGTCGTCGCGGACGTGCTGCGCTGCATGCGGCTCGGTGTCCCGCTCGCCTCCCGGCATCTCGGGCGGACGACCTCCGCGGCCTGGCTGACCGACCCGGGGGAGCAGGCGCGCCGCTTCCGCGAACGTCCGGACCTCCTGGATGCTGCGGTCGAGCTCGCGGAGCGCTGCGTCGCACCGTTCACGCTCGGCGGGGTGCATGCACCCCGTCTCACGGGACGCTCGCCCGAGGGTGCTGTGGCGGCGCTCGTGGCCCGCTGCCGCGCGGGCGTGGTGCGCAGGTACGGCGGCGCACCGAGCGACGAGGTCCTCGAGCGGCTCGACCGCGAGCTCGCAGCCATCGACGCCGAGGGGCTGCACGACCTCTTCCTCGCGGTCGCCGACGTGGTCGAGGACGTGCGAGCGGCGGGCATCCTCGTCGCCTGCCGTGGCTCGGCCGCCGGGTCGCTCGTGTGCTTCGCGCTCGGCATCAGCGACGTCGACCCGGTCGCGAACGGGCTCTCCTTCGAGCGCTTCATGAACCCCTACCGGGACGAGCTGCCCGACATCGACCTCGACGTCGAGTCGCACCGTCGCGAGGACGTCTACGACCTGGTGCTCGCCCGCTACGGCGAGCGCCGCGTCGCGATGGTCGGGATGTTCGAGACGCTGCAGGCGCGCTCGGCCGTCCGAGGGGTCGGCGCGGCGCTCGGGCTCCCGCCGGAGGAGGTCGACCACGTCGCGCGTCAGCTGCCCCGGCTGCGTGCACGCGACATCGGTCGCGCCCTCGACCGGCTTCCCGAGCTCGCGGGGAGCCGGCTGGACGAGGGTCGGCTCGCGACGCTGCTCGACCTCGTCGCGCGGGTGGACGGGATGCCCCGGCACCTCGCGATGCACCCGTGCGGGATCCTGCTCGGCGACACATCGTTGCCCGACCGCACCCCCGTGCAGCGCAGCGCGCACGGCTACCCGGTGAGCCAGTTCGACAAGGACGACGTCGCAGCGCTCGGGATGCTCAAGCTCGACGTCCTCGGGGTGCGCATGCTGTCCGCGATGCGGCACTGCCTCGACCTCGTCAACGGGGTCGCGCGCGACGCCGAGGTGCCGCGCGAGCCGACGCGCACCGCCGAGGACGCGGATGTCCCGGGCTGGACGCAGGGTCCGTTCGCGCTCGACATGGTCGCGCACGACGACCCGGCGACCTACGACCTCGTCCGCTCGACGCACTCGGTCGGGATGTTCCAGATCGAGTCACCCGGACAGCGTGAGCTCCTCGGCCGGCTGCAGCCGGCCCGCTTCGGCGACCTCGTCGCGGAGATCTCGCTGTTCCGTCCCGGACCGATGCGTGCCGACATGGTCACGCCCTACGTGGCCCGCCGCCACGGAGAGGAGGAGGTCCGCTTCGCCCATCCGGACCTCGAGCCCGTCCTCGCCGAGACGTTCGGCGTGATCGTCTACCACGAGCAGGTGATGGGCGTCCTGTCGGTGCTCACGGGCTGCGATGCGTCGGAGGCGGACCTGCTGCGCCGGCGTCTCGGGGACGCTGACGGCCAGCGCATCGTGCGTCGCCTCGTGCTCGAGCGTGCGCGCGAGCGTGGTGTGCCGCAGGACATCGTCGAGGAGGTGTTCGCGGACGTGGCGTCGTTCGCCTCCTTCGGCTTCTGCAAGGCGCACGCCGCGGCGTTCGCCGTGCCGACCGAGCGCTCGGCGTTCCTGAAGCAGCACCTGTTCCCGGAGTTCATGGCAGGGCTGCTCACCCATGACCCCGGGATGTACCCGCGGCGCCTCGTCGTCGAGGAGTGCCGGCTGTTCGGCGTGCCGGTGCTCGGACCGGACGTGCTGCGGTCGGGAAGGGACGCGGACGTGGCAGTCATCGACGGCGCAGATGCGGACGTCCGCCTGGGTCTCGCGGCAGCGCGGGCCGCGGTCGCGGCAGGCGCTGACCCGGCGCCCCATCTGCCCGCGGGATGGTCATGGGAGGAGGGCGGTGCGCATCCGACGCCTCCGACCGGCCGGGATGCCGGCCGCCGTGCGGACGGCTCGTGCTGGTCGGTGCGGCTCGGCCTCGGCGCCGTCGCCGATCTCTCCCACGTCGAGGTGGACCGGATCCTCGCGCTGCGGCCGCTGCGCGGCGTGAGCGAGCTGCGCGGTCGGGTCGGGGTCGGGCGTGACGGGGCGCT
>SKII01000143.1 GCA_007116505.1 Nitriliruptoraceae bacterium | reverse complement strand
GCGGTTAGCGCGCGACAGTGAGCGCGAAGCGCACGGGCCGGTGACGGGGGGCCTCATGGACCGCAGGATTGCCGGTCGCACCCCACCTCCGCGCTCCGGAGGCCGGTCACGGGGTGCCCCGTCGGGGTCCATGAGCCATGCATCCCGTCCTCTGCCCATCATGACGACGCCCCGGCCCCGCCGCGGGCGGGACCCATGGAGCTGACGTGACGTCGGACGAACACGAGAACGGTGAGGCCGGACCGGCGACCGACGGCGGGTATGCGGGACCGGTCGGACGACTCGGCGGCCCCGGGCGAGCGACGGTCATCGCGTTCGCCAACCAGAAGGGCGGTGTCGGCAAGACCACGACGACGGTCTCCCTCGGTGCCGCGCTCGCGCAGGGCGGCGCGAGTGTGCTGCTCGTCGATCTCGACCCGCAGGGGAACGCGAGCACCGGGCTCGACGTGCGCATCCGCTCCGATGAGCCGAGCACGTACGACGTGATCGTCGAGGGCCTGCCCATCCCGCAGGCCGTCCGCACGACCGCGATCGGTGGACTCGACGTCCTCCCGTCGTCGCTCGAGCTCGCGGGCGCGGAGGTCGAGCTCGTCCAGGCGATGGCGCGCGAGCGCGCCCTCGCGCGCGCCATCGAGCAGGTGCGCGGGTCCTACGACCTCATCCTGATCGACTGCCCTCCGTCGCTCGGTCTGCTCACCATCAACGCGTTCGTCGCCGCCGACCAGCTGCTCGTCCCGATCCAGTGCGAGTACTACGCGCTCGAGGGACTGACGCAGCTGCTCCGCACGGTCGGCCTCGTCGAGCAGAACCTCAACAGCGGTCTCGGCATCGGCAACGTCGTCCTCACCATGTTCGATGCGCGAACGAGGCTCGCCCAGCAGGTCGTCGACGAGGTCAGGAGCTTCTTCGGGGAGCGCGCGTTCTCGACCGTGATCCCCCGGACCGTCCGCCTGTCCGAGGCCCCGAGCTACGCCCAGCCGATCACGGTGTTCGACCCCGAGAGCAAGGGCGCGGAGGCCTACATGGCGCTCGCGGCGGAGCTCGCTGGACGGCTCGGGCTCCCCACGTTCGACGTCGAGCGCGCACGACGCGTCGCGGCGGAGACCAAGGCCGCGGAGGTCGCGGCGCTGCAGGCCGAGCAACAGCGAGGTGACGCATGAGCACGCCCCCACGCCGCGGCGGACTCGGGAAGGGGCTCGGTGCGCTGCTCGCCAACGCGCCCGACACGAAGCCCCGCGCAGAGGAGCCGGCGGACCCGCCCGTCTCCACCGCACCGGAGGACGACGACGCTGAGGGCGCGGGCCAGGGCCCTGCGGACGCCGGAACCGTCGCGTCCGCACCGGCGCCGACCGCCCCGACCGCGCAGGCGGAACCTGCACCGGGCGTCACGTCCGGCCCGGGGACGCCGCTCGGCGTCGGTGGAGCCCGCCTCGTCGAGCTCGACCCGACCACGATCGCTCGCAACCCGCGCCAGCCACGCGAGGTGTTCGACCAGGAGGAGATCGACCAGCTCGCGACGAGCCTCCTCGACGTCGGGGTGCTGCAGCCCCTCGTCGTTCGTCCCCTCGACGGCGACCGCTTCGAGCTCGTCGCCGGAGCGCGCCGCATGCGCGCCGCGATCGCCGCCGGCCTGCCGACCGTCCCCGCGATCGTGCGCGCGACCGAGGACGCGGACCTCCTGAAGGAGGCGCTGGTCGAGAACATCCACCGGGTGCAGCTGAACCCGCTGGAGGAGGCCGCCGCCTACCAGCAGCTCCTCGACGACTTCGGGGTCACGCAGGAGGAGCTCGCCTCACGCCTCGGTCGCTCACGTCCGACGATCTCCAACACGATCCGCCTGCTGTCGCTCCCGACCGGCGTCCAGCGGCGCATCGCGGCCGGGGTCCTCACCGCCGGCCATGCGAAGGCGCTGCTGTCGCTCGAGAGCGCGAACGCGCAGCAGCGGCTCGCCGACCGCGTCGTCGCCGAGGGCCTCTCGGTGCGCGCGACGGAGGAGGCTGCCCGCCTGCTCCAGGACACCGACGCGCCCGACGCGCCCGCGGGCGCAGCATCGGGCTCGGGCGGACGCCGTCAGCGCCTGCACGTTCCGGGGCTCGTCGAGCTCCAGGACGACCTGTCGGACGCGCTCGAGGCGCGCGTCCGCATCAGCATGGGCGCGAAGAAGGGCCGGTTGACCGTCGAGTTCCTCTCCGTCGACGATCTCGAGCGCATCGTGGGCGTCATCGCCGACGGGCTCGGCTCGCCGACCGCGAGGACACCGCAGGCCGTCGCACCGACGGAGGCGGCGGCGACCAGCCAGGCGACCGCGGCCGAGGCCCTCGCGCAGCGCCGCCGGGTCCGCTTCGACGACCTCGCGGACCTCGACCTCGCCGGCATCGAGCGCGCCAAGGACCTCGGCGACCTCGGCGACCTCGGCGACCTCGACGACTGAGCGCCAGCGACCGACCGTCAGCCGACGGTTCGGTGCAGCACCTCGACCTCGCCGTCGGCGCGACCGAGGAGCGCCTCGGTCGCGAGGTCGGTGAAGATGCCCGACGTGACGACGCCCGGCAGCATCGTGAGCCAGACGTCGGCCTGCTCAGGATCCTCGAACCCGGCGTCGATGCGGACGTCGAGGATCACGTTGCCGTTGTCGGTCAGCACGGGTACTCCGCCGGCCGCACCGCGCACCGTCACCTCGAGCCCCTCCGCCTCGAGCTCGCGCTGCACCGGGTGCTGCGCGAACGGGATGACCTCGACAGGGACCGCGAACGTGTCGCCCAGCCGCGGGACGACCTTGTCGACCGTCGCGATGACCGCGAAGCGTGCCCCCATCGAAGCGACGACCTTCTCGCGCAGCAGCGCACCCCCGCCGCCCTTGGTGAGCACGAGGTCGCGCGTCAGCTCGTCGGCGCCATCGACGACGAGGTCGAGCGGCGAGGACACCTCGGACGGGTCGAGGAGCCGGATCCCGAGGTCCGCGCAGCGCAGCGCCGTCGCCTGCGACGTGGGGATGCCCGCGACGTCGAGCCCGCGCGCGGCGAGCGCGACGAGGAAGCGGTCCACGGTCGAGCCGGTCCCGAGCCCCAGCACCATGCCGTCCTCGACGAGCGCGGCCGCCGCCCGGCCCGCCGCGTCCTTCGCCGGATCGACCTCGCTCACGATGCTCCCTCCGTCCCTGCCTCGGCCCGTCCGTCCTGCCACGCGTCCATGAGCTCGGCGAGCTCGCCGAGGCCCTCGAGGACGAGGTCGGGCTCCACGTCGTCGGGGAGCTCCTGGAGCTGCCCCCACGGTCCGCGCGTCAGCCAGCAGGTGGCCATGCCGGCCTCGATCGCCGGCAGCACGTCGTTGTCGACACGGTCACCGACGTAGAGGATGCGCGCGGGGTCCTCGACGCCGAGCCGATCCATCACGGCCGCGAAGAACGCGGGGTCCGGCTTCTCCACCCCGAGCTCGTCGGACGTCACGACGTCGTCGACGGGGAGGTCGAGGGCACGGAGCTGCGCGCTCCGACGCTCCGGCTGGTTCCCGGCGAGGACCACGCGCCGGCCGCTCGCACGCAGCGCTGTCAGGGCCGCGACGACGTCGGGGTGGACGTCCTCGCTCCGGAAGCCGCCGTAGCGGGCCTCGTGCTCGTCCTCGAGCGCGGCCCAGGCGACGTTCGGTGCGACGTGGGGGAACGCGTCGGCGTGGTCGCCGCCCTGCACGATCGCCGCACCGAGCACCGCGATGAGCGTCGCCGGTGAGACACCGAGGAGCCCCGCCCACCCGGTCCACACGCGCGTCTCGTCGATGATGACCTCGCCGACGTCGAGCACGACGACGTCGGGCGCGACCTCCGGCGCGACGTCGGGCGCGACCTCCGGGCTCACGACGTCCCGTCGAGCGCGAGCTCGACGATGGTGCGGCACAGGTCGGGGAACGTGATGCCCGCCGCCTCGGCGGCGAGCGGTGCGAGCGACGTCTCCGTCATCCCCGGGCACGTGTCGACCTCGAGGAGCCAGGGCACGCCGTCCGCATCCACGATCATGTCGGCGCGCCACAGGTGTCGGGCACCGATGGCTGCGCCGGCCTCGACCGCGACCCGCTCGCAGTCGGCGACCACGGCAGGGTCCAGGCGCGCCGGCGCGTGGAAGTCGGTCGCACCCGCGGTGTAGCGGGCCGCGAAGTCGTAGCGGCCGTCCTTCGGGCTGATCTCGACGGGCGGCAGCGCGCGGCCACCGAGCACCGTGACGGCGACCTCGGTGCCGTCGACGAAGCGCTCGACGAGGACGGCGTCCGCGTAGCTGAGTGCGCCGACGATGGCACCGGGCAGCTCGGCGGGCGACGCGACGATGCTCAGGCCGAGCGACGAGCCGCCGGTGACGGGCTTGACGACGACCGGCATGCCGAGCAGCGGAGCGATGCGGTCGACGACGGCGCTCGCGCCGAGCTCGCGGAACGCCTGCTGGCTGAGCGTGACGCGGTCGGGGACAGCGATGCCGGCCCGCGCGTACAGGCCCTGCGCGATCGGCTTGTTCCACGCCAGCGACGAGGCCAGCACGTCGGACCCGCTGAACGGCAGGTGCAGGAGCTCGAGCACGGACTGGATCGTGCCGTCCTCGCCGGCTGCGCCGTGGAGGGCGAGCACGGCGACGTCGAACGCGCCGCGCTCGAGCGTCGTCACGAGCCCCGCGTCGACGTCGATGCGCTCGACGTCGTGGCCCTGCTCGGCGAGCGCGGTCGTGACGCGGACGCCGGAGCGCAGGCTGACCTCACGCTCCAGCGAGATGCCGCCGGAGAGGACGGCGATGCGGGGACCTGCGGTCACGAGCGTCCCTCCTCGCCGCGCCGCCCGGCGAGCTCCGGCGCGTCCGCACCGTAGACGGAGCGGAGGAGGTCGAGCTCGTCGCCGAGCAGCTCCGCGAGCCGGCTGACGCCCTCACGGATGTGGGTGAGCGGCGGGAACGAGAAGCACAGGCGCAGGTGGTCGCCGCCGCTGCCGTCGTCGTAGAAGCCGCGCCCCGGCACGTAGGCGACGCGGCGGCCGATGGCCTTCGCGAGCAGCGCTGACGTGTCGATGCCGGTCGGGACGGTGAGCCACACGAAGAAGCCGCCGCGCGGACGCGTCCAGTCGACCTCCTCCGGCATCTCCGAGCCGAGCGCGTCGAGCATCAGCTCGGCCTTCTGCTGGTAGAGGGTCCGGTAGCGCTTGACCTGCTCCTGCCACGGCTGCGTGGTCAGCCAGCGCTCGATGAGCAGCTGCGTCAGGTTGCTCGGACACAGGTCGGCGGCCTCGCGCAGCAGCACGAGCTTCTCGCGCACGGGCGTCGGGGCGGCGATCCAGCCGGTGCGCACGCCCGGGGAGAACGTCTTCGACATCGTCCCGAGGTAGATGACGCGCTCGGGGACGAGCGTGCGCAGCGAGGTCGCCATCTGGCCGTCGAAGCCGAGCAGCCCGTACGCGTCGTCCTCGATGACGAGCAGGTCGTGCTCGACGGCGAGCTCCGCGAGGCGGTGGCGGCGCTCCTCCGACATCGACACGCCCCCCGGGTTCTGGTGGTTCGGGATCGTGTAGACGTACTTCGCGCGGCGGCCCTCCCGCGCGAGCGAGCCGAGGAGCTCCTCGAGCAGGTCCATGCGCATGCCGTCCGCGTCCATCGGCACGTGACGCACGTCCGCCTGGTGCGACGTCATCGCCGCGACCGCGCCGACGTACGTCGGTCCCTCCGCGATGACGACGTCGCCGGGATCGATGAAGCACTTCGCGATCAGCTCGAGCGCCTGCTGCCCGCCGACGGTGACGAGCAGCTCGTCGGGGGTGGCCGGGACGCCCGCGTACGCCATGACGTCGACGAGCGCCTCGCGCAGCTGCGGCCGCCCCTGACCGCCGCCGTACTGCAGGGCGATCGCACCCTGCTCACGCACGATGCTGGCGGTGAGGTCGGCGACGGCGTCGAGGTCCATCACCGACAGGTCCGGCATCCCACCGGCGAACGAGACGATCTCGGGCCGGTCGGCGACGGCGAAGAGGGCCCGGATCTCGGATGCGGCCAGGCCCGTCACGCGGTCGGCGTAGCGGGCGAGGTACGGGTCGGTGTCGAGGCGCACGGGTGACCTGCGGGCCGGGGTCAGCGGAGCGTAGGGCCTCAGGCGGCCGGTGCGCCGTCCGCCGCGCCGGCCGTCCGTCCCACGGCGTCCGCACCGCCGGCGGACGTCACGGTCAGGACGTCCCGCAGCGCCTCGACGACCGCGTCAGCGAGACGACGCTGCACGGCGGGGTCGGTCAGGAGCGCGGCGTCGTCGGGGCTCGTGAGGAAGCCCGGCTCGATGACCGCCGCGGGCGCGCGCGACAGCCGCAGGATCGACACGGTCGCCGGATGGCTCCGGCAGTCGGGCGTGCCGAGGACCTCCACGGTCCGGGCGAGCAGGCGGTCGGCGAGCGCCCGGCCGAGCTCCGACACGTACTGGCCCGTGCCGAAGTAGGCGGCGGTCGCGCCGCCGGCGCGCGGCGAGGTCGCCCGGTTCAGCCCGATGGAGACGATCAGCTCGACGTCGGCATCGTTGGCGACCGCGGCGCGGGTCGCCGCGTCGGGCGACGTCGTCGGGCCGCGGCTGAGCAGCGGTGCCGCGCCGAGCGCGACCAGGCGTCCCGCGACCGTCGACGCGATCGCCCACGTGATGGCGTGCTCAGGGGTGCCGTCAGGGGCGACGACGCCGGGGACGTCCGGACCGTTCGCCGGGTCGAGCAGGATGCGTGCGCCGGCGAGGTCGGCGCGGACGGGGCGGCGCAGGCGTGAGCGCTCCCGCGCCATCGACGCGGGTGCCGCATGGTGGTCGCGGTGCAGCCGGGCGAGCTGCGCGAGGGTCTCGCTCCCGAGGATGCCGTCGACGACCAGCCCGACCTCCGACTGGAACGCG
>SKII01000107.1 GCA_007116505.1 Nitriliruptoraceae bacterium | reverse complement strand
TCCGCAGGCCCTGCCGTAGGCGCCGCCGCGATGGACGTTCTCGACGTGGAGCTCGATGTCGTCGAGGTCGTGCGCCCCCCGCAGCTGCGCCTCGTGGCCGGCCCGGTCCGGCCCGCCGCTCGGCCCAACGGCCGCAGGATCGTCGCAGCGCTCGTCGCGGCCGCCGTCCTCGCGGTCACGGCGATGGCCGTCACCGGCGCCGTCGCCGAGCGCGCTGCGCTGCCGGAGGTCGCCGGTCACGTCGTGCTGCAGCCGGGCGAGACGCTGTGGGACGTCGCGGTCCGCTCGGCGCCGGCTGGCGTCGACCCCCGCCGCCAGCTCGACACCATCCGTCGGCTCAACGCGTTCGGCCCGGGCGCGCTCGACGCGTGGACGGTCGTCCTGATCCCCGCCCCCTGACGCAGGGCGCGCGGGGGACCGGTCAGTGCGGCTTGGGAGGGAGCTCCTTGCGCAGCTCCGAGAGCTCCTCCTCGAAGTCCTCCGGCCGCTGGAAGTCCTTGTAGACGGACGCGTAGCGCACGTAGGTCACCTCGTCGAGGTCGCGCAGCCGAGCGAGCACCTGCAGCCCGACCTGCTCGCTCGTCACCTCACGGCGCCCGGAGGCCCGCAGCGTGCGCTCGATGTCCGCCGCCGCCTGCTCGAGCACGGAGCGGGCGATGCGGTCCTTCGCCGCCCGTGCCATGCCGTCGAGGACGCGGACGACCGCGAAGGGAGCGAGGGCGCCCGAGCGCTTGCGCACCAGCAGGGGAGGGCGCTCCACCCGCTCGAACGTCGTGAACCGTGCGCCGCACGCACCGCACTCACGGCGCCGGCGGATCGCCTCCCCACCGGGCTGCGGGCGCGAGTCGACCACCCGGTCCTCGTCCTGGCCGCACTCGGGGCATCTCATGCCGGGAGCGTAGGCCGGGTCCTCGGACCGGAGCATGAAGGTCCGGAGGGCTCGGACCGTTCTGTAGCGTGCGGGACATGAGCTCCGAGCACCGCGCTGACCCCGTGTCCTCGTCCGGATCGCCCGTCCCCGAGGGGCTGCCGGTCCCGGATCGTCCGCTCGGACCCGAGGGGCTCGGCCTGCGGGTCGGTCCCGCGGTCCCCGACGGCTCGGGGACCGGGGTCTGGAGGGCGCTCGACGTCCCTGCCGGGCTCGACGGTCCGCCAGGTGTGCTGCAGGGCGGGCTCGCCGCCGGCCTCACCGTCGACCTCGCGCGGGCAGAGGACCGTCTGGGCGCCCCGCTGCACGCCGTGAGCGCGCGGCTCGAGGCGCCGACCATCCTCGGCGAGCCGGTCGCCGCCCATGTCGCACCGGCAGGACCCGCCGGGTGGTGGGACGTCGAGACCTGGCAGCGCGGACGACGGCTCGTGCGAGCCACCGTCGAGCTGACCGGAGAGGATCCGCTCGACGCGCTCGCGGACCTCGTCGCCCTCGCCGAGGGACCGCCCCCGCCGCCGGACCCCGATCCGCTCTACCCCTCGTGCATCGTCTGCGGCATGGGTGCGACGCACCCGCTCGCGATGCGCACGCCGCCCGCCTACCTCGCCCCCGACCGGCTCTCGGTGCCGTGGATCCCCGACGAGCGGCTCGCCGACCCGTCGGATCCGATGCGCGTCGCGACGCTCGTCGTCGCCGCGGCGCTCGACTGCCCCTCCGCGTGGGCGACGGTCGCGAGGGCGAGGGAGGACGGCTACGCGGCCGTGCTGCTCGGCTCGATGCGCCTCCAGGTCGCCGGCGGCGTCGAGGTGCTCGACCCCGTCCGCGTCACCGCGCGGATGGACGCCGCCGAGGGTCGCAAGCTGCGCGCCCGCAGCGCCGTCGTCGACTCCGACGGCCGGGCGCTCGCCGTGATCGATGTCCTGCATCTCGCGGTGCGCGCGCTGCCCGCGATCGATACCGGACCGGAGGGCGGGAGCGAGGTCAGGTCCGCCGCTCGATGAGGACGCGCCGGCCGTGGTGGCCCTCGGCGTCGGTCCAGCGGTCCACGAGCTCGAGGCGCCCGTCCTCCCGCCGCTGCACGCGGATGATGCCGCCGCCCTCCGTCGGGTGCAGGTCAGGGCCGCTCTCGGCCGCATGGAGGGACCGGTAGGTGAGCACCCCGCCGTGCATGATGCCGGCGAGCTCCCCCTCGGCGATCTCGTCCGCGTCGTACCGGGCGATCGCTCGGCGCCCCTCCTGCAGGAAGCGCACGACGAGTCCGGGTGCGTCGGGGCCCTCGACGGTCTCCTCGAGCACGAACGCCAGGCCGTGCAGGTCGAGGGTCTCCCCGGCGCTGCGGTGCCTCCCGCCCTCCCAGTCGCCTCGCGTGAGCGCGTAGCCCCACTCGGAGGCGCGGCCTCCTGACGCCTGCTCGAACGAGTCGCGGTAGCGGGCCTCCATGCGGAAGCCGGCGGCGTGAAAGACGCGCTGCATCGGCACGTTGCGCTCGTGGGCCCGCCCGGTGAGGCGCAGCAGTCCCTCGTTCGCGGCGAAGTGATGGTCGGCGAGCTGGCGCAGCACCTCGCGGCCAGCCCCTCGTCCACGCAGCGCGGGCGTGATGCGGAGCTCGATGCGGGCGTCGTCCTCGCCCTCGCGGGTCACGAGCGCGAAGCCGGCCGGCTGGCCGTCGACGACCACCGCCCACGCGAAGCGCGCGTCGGTCGCCCAGTCCCCGGCGGCGAGCTCGCTGCTGAGGCGCGGGGCCTCGAGACCGATCGGCGGGGCGAACGCTGTCGACGCGGAACGGTCCACGTCGGCGAACCATGGCGCGTCGTCGGCGACGGGCATGCGCAGGTGGACCTCAGCGCGCCCCGGCCGTCCTGCGGTGCTCCGCGGCTCAGGCATCGTGGTCACCCCTCGCTGCGCGGGCCGTCGGCAGGACGCCCGCGGCGGGCCTCACGCCGCGCACGCAGCCGGCTCGGGGGGGCAGGGGCGGCCTCGGGCAGGCCGAGCTCCGGGTCCACGCCGCGCCCACCGAGCGGTGTCGGGCCGGGCCGGCTGCCGCGCTGCCGGAGCTCGCCTCGCAGGCGGAGCTCGTTGCCGATGGCTGAGAGCGTGGCGGCGATCGGGACGGCGAGGAAGGCGCCGACGAGGCCGACGAACACCGCGCCAGCGGTGAGCACGGTCAGGATGACGACGGGGTGGAGCGAGACCGCGCGGCGCATGATCACGGGCTGCAGCACGTTGCTCTCGACCTGCTGGACCACGATGACGATGGCGAGCACGATGAGCGCGGTCGTCGGTCCGCCGGTCGCGAGCGCGACGAGCGTGGCGAGCAGTCCGGACACGAACGCGCCGATGACCGGGACGAACCCGCCGAGGAACACGAGCAGGGTCAGCGGGAGCACGAGGGGCACGCCGACGATGAGCAGGCCGACGCCGATGCCGACCGCATCGATCAGCGCGATCGCGGCGGTGCCTCGCACGTAGCCGGCGAGCGCGCCCCAGCCGCGGGCGCCGGCCGCGCGCATGTCGTCGCGGAGCCGGTCAGGCACCCGGGCGATGAACCAGCCGACGATCTGCTCGCCGTCCTTGACGAAGAAGAACAGGAGGACGACGGCGAGGGAGATCGCGGTGAGCACCTCCCCGACGGCGACGGCGATGGAGCCGACCTGCGAGGCGATGGTGCCGGAGAACTCACCGATGTTCGCGAGCGCGTCGGAGATGAGCTGCTCGATGTCGCCGCGGTCGAGCCCGAGGGGCCCCTCCGCCACCCAGTCGAGGACGCGCTCGAACGCCTCCTCGATCGTCGGGCCCAGGGCGGCGACCTGGCGCGTGAAGGCCGGCACGAGGAGCACGATGCCACCGAGGAAGGTGACCGTGCCGCCGACGACGACGACGAGGGCGGCGAGCAGGCGCGGGACGCCGCGACGCTCGAGCCGTCGGGCGGGCGGGACCGCGATGGTGGCGAGGATCAACGCGAGGATGACGGGCAGCGAGACGAGGTAGAGGCGGGTGGAGAGCAGGACGAGGCCCGCCACGCCGGCGAGGATGACGAGGAGTCGCCAGGTGAACTGGGCCAGCACGTCCAGCCAGACGGGCACGGTGGGCGGCTGGCGCGGGGACTCGGGGGGTTCCACGGGGGGTTCCACGGGTCGGCGCCTTCGGTCCGCTGCGGGAGGACCGCGTCGTGCGGCCGCTTCCGAAGCGTAGTTGCGACCCGGTCCGTCGCGTCCGCGAGGGCACCGACCTCCGGACGGCCCCTCCCACATGAGCGCTCAGCGCACGCTGAGGGTCGAGTTCGTGCGCGCCGCGTTGCGGACGGAGGGCGGACCGGCTGTGGACCGGTGGCGGACGAGGGGCGGGCAGCAGGGGACAGGCGGAGGACGCGGCCCCCTCGGACCACAACATGTTGTGTTCACTGGGGCGGAACTCCCCCCATGGATGGTGGATGGGCGCCGAGTCGTCCTGGTCGGTGGTGCTTGCATTGCCACCGGCGAGCAGGCACAGTGGCCCGACTTCCAAGCGTGTAGTTCAGCGTGCGCCCGCCGCCCGGTCACGGTCGGTCCGGCGCACGGGGACCGCCGCCGGGGATCGGTCCGCCGTCCGAGTGCCGGGCCGACCGCGCCGGGGACGTTCCAGGACCACCGCTGGGGGGACCGCAGCACCAGTTCCACAGGAAGCGCAAGACGCTGGGAGAGACCGCAACACCGCACCTGACATCAGCGACCGGACCCCGGGACGGACCGCGCACGGCCATCGAGGGCCAGCGCGCCTCGACCGGGCTCCGCGTCGCACACCACCACGCTCCGCCGCATCGTGCTCCGGAGCGACGACGACGAAGAGGGACGGGACCATGGCCAAGCAGGACACCGCCGCAGCGAGCGGCATCAGCACCACGAGCGACCGGGGGAGCGCCGCAGGCGTTCGCGTCATCGACCGCAAGGACGGCGGGAAGGGCATGCGCTTCACGCGGACCTTCACCACCGAGGGCGTGCACCCCTACGACGAGCTCGAGTGGGAGCTCCGCGACGCGGTCCTCACGAACTGGCGTGACGGCTCGGTCTCGTTCGAGCAGCGGGGCGTCGAGTTCCCGACCTCCTGGTCGATGATGGCCACGCAGATCGTCTCGCAGAAGTACTTCCGCGGCACGCTCGGGACGCCCGAGCGCGAGCGCAGCGTGCGGCAGATGGTCGACCGTGTCGCGGACACCATCACCGGATGGGGGATCGACGGCGGCTACTTCGCCGACGAGCAGTCCGCCCAGGTGTTCAACGCGGAGCTCAAGCACCTCCTCGTGAACCAGAAGGCCGCCTTCAACTCGCCGGTCTGGTTCAACGTCGGGGTCGAGGAGAACCCGCAGTGCTCGGCCTGCTTCATCCTCGCCGTCGAGGACACGATGTCGTCCATCCTCAACTGGTACGTCGAGGAGGGGACGATCTTCAAGGGTGGGTCGGGATCCGGCATCAACCTGTCGACCATCCGCTCCTCCAAGGAGCAGCTGAAGGGTGGTGGCGAGTCGAGCGGCCCGGTGTCGTTCATGCGTGGCGCTGACGCGTCGGCCGGAACGATCAAGTCGGGCGGCAAGACCCGCCGCGCGGCCAAGATGGTCATCCTCAACGTCGACCACCCCGACGTCGAGGAGTTCATCTGGACGAAGTCGCGCGAGGAGAAGAAGATCCGCGTGCTGCGCGAGGCCGGCTTCGACATGGACCTCGACGGTGCGGACTACTCCAGCGTCCAGTACCAGAACGCGAACAACTCGGTGCGCGTGACCGACGAGTTCATGCGTGCCTACGAGAACGACGAGGAGTACGCGCTCCGCGCCGTGACGACCGGTGAGGTCGTCGAGATGAAGTCGGCACGCGACATCATGCGCCAGTTCGCCGTCGCCGCATGGGAGTGCGCCGACCCGGGCATGCAGTACGACACGACGATCAACGACTGGCACACCTCGCCGGAGTCGGGCCGTATCAACGGGTCGAACCCGTGCAGCGAGTACATGCACCTCGACAACTCGGCCTGCAACCTGGCGAGCCTCAACCTCAAGAAGCTCTACGACTACGAGGCCGGTCGCTTCGACGTCAAGGCGTACGAGCGCGCGGTCGAGATCGTCTTCACCGCTCAGGAGATCATCGTCGGTTACTCGTCGTACCCGACGGAGAAGATCGGGAAGAACGCGCTCGACTTCCGCGAGCTCGGCCTCGGCTACGCCAACCTCGGCGGCCTGCTGATGTCGATCGGCCTCCCGTACGACTCCGAGGAGGGTCGTGCGTGGGCCGGTGCGCTCACCGCGCTCATGACCGGTGCGGCCTACCGGACCTCCGCGGAGCTCGCGAAGGTCAAGGGCGCGCACAACGGCTACCGGAAGAACGAGTCCGCGATGCTGCGCGTGATCGCCAAGCACCGTGCGGCGGTCGACGAGATCGACCCCCGTCCGGTCGCGCGTGACCTCATCGACGCGGCTCGCGCCTCGTGGGACGCCGCGCTCGAGATCGGTCGCGAGCACGGCTACCGCAACGCGCAGGCGACCGTCCTCGCCCCGACCGGCACCATCGGTCTGATGATGGACTGCGACACCACCGGCATCGAGCCCGACCTCGGGCTCGTCAAGCTGAAGAAGATGGTCGGTGGTGGCTCGATCGTGATCGTCAACCAGACGGTCCCGCAGGCGCTGCGGCACCTCGGCTACACCGAGGAGCAGGTCGAGGCCATCGTCGCCTCCATCGACGAGAACAAGACCATCCACGGTGCACCCGCGCTGCGCGAGGAGCACACGAAGGTCTTCCAGTGCGCGATGGGTGATGACGCGATCCACTACATGGGTCACGTCAAGATGATGGCGGCTGCACAGCCGTTCATCTCGGGCGCCATCTCGAAGACGGTCAACCTGCCGGAGACCGCGACGGTCGAGGAGGTCGAGCAGCTCCACGTCGACGCGTGGAAGCTCGGCATCAAGGCCATCGCGATCTACCGCGACAACTGCAAGGTCG
>SKII01000010.1 GCA_007116505.1 Nitriliruptoraceae bacterium | reverse complement strand
GACCCGTCGTCGCTGCCCGGTGACGTCGGTCGACCGGGGCACGTGTTCCCGCTCCGGTACCAGCCGGGGGGCGTGCTGCGACGTCCGGGACACACGGAGGCGGCCGTCGACCTCGCGCGCCTCGGCGGGCGTCACGCCTCAGGGGTCATCGCCGAGCTCGTGAACCCGGACGGCTCGATGCAGCGCCGACCCGATCTCGAGCGCTTCGCCGAGGAGCATGGACTGCTCATCGTCTCGATCGCCGACCTCATCGCACATCGTCGCCGGACGGAGTCGATCGTGGAGCGCGTCGTCGAGACAACGATCCCGACCCCGTACGGCGAGTGGCGTGCGGTCGGCTACCGGTCGAACGTGGACGAGCATCAGCACGTCGCGCTCGTCCTGGGCGAGCCGTCGGAGAAGGACGCGGTCCTGGTGCGGATGCACTCGGAGTGTCTCACCGGCGACGTCTTCCGCTCGCTCCGCTGCGACTGCGGCGCTCAGCTCGACCTGGCGATGGCGCGCATCGCCGAGGAGGGGCGCGGCGTGATCGTCTACCTGCGCGGTCACGAGGGTCGTGGCATCGGCCTCATCGACAAGCTGCGCGCCTACCGGCTCCAGGACGCTGGTGCGGACACGGTCGACGCGAACCTCGAGCTCGGCCTGCCGGCGGACGCACGTGACTACGGGACCGGGGCCTCGATCCTCGTCGACCTCGGCCTGCGGAGCGTGCGGCTGCTCACGAACAACCCGGTGAAGCGTGCTGCGCTGAGCGGCTTCGGCCTCGTCCTCGCCGGTCGGGAGCCGCTCGCCGTCGCGCCGAACGACCGCAACGCGGCGTACCTGACCACGAAGGCGGAGCGCTTCGGGCACGAGCTCGGGGCGTCGGAGGAGCTCCCGGTGTCCACGGGCGTCGGCGACATCGCCGCGCAGGGCGCGGTGGGGGCTCGCCGTGTGCGGCGCGGGCTCGCCATGGCGCCGCCGGACTCCGGACGTCCTCGCGGGAGCGCTGCAGCTCCGGGGGACGCGTCCGACGCTGCGGAGGAGGCCTCGGCGCAGGCAGGGAGGACGTCACGATGAGTGGACCTGCGGACCTCGGCCCGCGCCTGCCCGCGGACGGCATGCGGGTCGCGGTGCTCGCCGCCCGCTTCAACGAGGACGTGGTCGGCCGTCTCGTCGACGGTGCGCGCGACGAGCTCGCTCGCCACGGCTGCGACGTCGATGCGACGCTGTGGGTGCCGGGTGCGTTCGAGGTGCCCATCGTCGCGCAGCGCCTCGCCGCCTCGGGGAGCTACGAGGCCGTCATCGCCCTCGCCTGCGTGGTGCGCGGCGGGACCCCGCACTTCGAGTACGTCTCTTCGGCGGTCACCGTCGGCTGCGAGGCCGTCGCACGCACCACCGGTGTCCCCGTCGGGTTCGGCGTCCTCACGGTGGACGACCGCGGGCAGGCCCTCGCCCGCGCGCGTGGCAGCGAGGGCGACAAGGGCGCCGAGGCGGCACAGGCCGCCGTCGCGACCGCGCTGGTGCTCCGCACGCTGTGAGCGGGACGAGTCCGCGCGCAGCGGCCGTCGCGGCCGAGCAGGCACACCTCGACCGCGTGCACCGTCACGTCGAGACGCTGCGCGACCTGGCGGAGCGGCGGCTCGCGGAGATCAGCTCCGCGCGGCTCGGCTCGACGTTCTCCGCCCAGTTCGAACGCGACGTCGTCGCGCACCATCAGGCAGGTCGCGTCGCGCGCTTCACGATCGGGGACCGTGAGGCGCTGCTCTTCGGACGCCTCGACCTCGACGACGGCGACTCGCTCCCCATCGGTCGCGTCTCCGTCATCGACGACGAGGAGGTGCTGCTCGTCGACTGGCGCGCGCCCGCAGCCGCACCGTTCTACCGGGCCACGTCCGCGCGGCCCGAGGGCGTGGCCCGACGCCGCACCATCCTCGCGGAGGGGCCGAGGGTCGTCGACGTGATGGACGAGGTCGTCGACGCGGGCGCGGCCGAGCGGCTCGGCCTCGAGGCGACCACCGGTCAGGGCGCGCTGCTCGCTGCGCTCGAGCGGACCCATGGGGCCGGGATGCGCGACATCGTCGCCACCATCCAGGCCGACCAGGACCGCATCATCCGCGCCCCCGCGACGGGGACTCTCATCGTGACGGGCGGCCCGGGGACGGGGAAGACCGTCGTCGCCCTGCACCGGGTCGCCTACCTGCTGTACGAGGACCGCGAGCGCTACGAGAACCGGGGCGTGCTCGTCGTCGGCCCCTCGCGCACGTTCACCGAGTACACCCGCCGCGTCCTCCCGTCGCTCGGCGAGGACCGGGTCGTGCAGCGCCCCCTCGAGGCGCTCGGGCCGTCGGGCACGCGCGTGCACGGCTGGGACACCGTCGACGTCGCGGACCTCAAGGGCGGACTGCGCATGGTCGACGTCTGCCGCGCGCTGCTCGCCGCCTCGCTCCCGCCGCTGCCCGGCGACGTCGGCTTCACCGTCTCGGGAACGACGGCGCGCGTGGGACGGTCGACGCTCGAGGCGATCAGGCAGCGCGCCCTCGGGCGCATCGACCCCGCGCGGCCCGCCACCCGCTACCACGCGAGGGTGGACGCGGTCGCCGAGCAGCTCGTGTCCGCGCTGCGCGCCGCCTGGGAGGCACGACGTGCCGAGCTGCCGCTCACGCTGTCGGACCCGGGGGAGGAGCAGTTCCGCGAGATGGCCCTCGAGTCGCCCGAGGTCCGCATGCTCCTCAACGGGTTCTGGCCGCCCCGCACGCCCGCCGACGTGCTCGGCGCCTACGCACGTGGCGAGCGGGACCTCGCGCAGGACGTCGGCGACGTCCTGACCGCCGAGGAGTGCCGCACCCTCCACCTCGCATGGGCCGCCGCGGACGGCTGGACGGTCGAGGACATGGCGCTGCTCGACGAGCTCGACGCGCTCCTCGGGGACCCCGACCCCGCTCCAGCGCGCCGCGACGAGGACGGGCCGGTGCCGCCAGACGTCGAGGACCGGTGGTACGCGGACTTCGCCCATGTCGTGGTCGACGAGGCGCAGGACCTCTCACCGATGCAGTGGCGCGCGGTCGTGCGTCGCGGCCCCTACGCGTCATGGACCGTCGTCGGCGACCTGGCACAGCGTGCGCGCGACTCCCACCCGAGGACGTGGCAGGAGGTGGCGTCGATCATCGGTCGCCGCCAGGTCGTCATCGAGCAGCTCGCGACGAACTACCGCACGCCGTCGGAGATGGCACCGCTCGCCCGTCGCGCGCTCGCCCTGGCCGGCCATGACCCCGCAGCGTTCCCCGAGACGGTCCGTGCGGGCGGGCAGGAGCCGCTCCTCGTCGTCGACGCGGACCCGACCGGTTCGGGCCTTCGCCGTGCGCTCGCGGACGTGCGCGAGCAGGATGCGCCCGAGGGGACCGTCGGTGTCGTCGTGCCCGTCGGGATGCTCGGTGCGGTGCGCGAGATCCTCGGCGGGGGGGCGGAGGATGATGCGGCGCGTGCCGGCGAGGTCCGGGTGCTCGATGCGCGGCGCGCGAAGGGGCTCGAGTTCGACGACCTGCTCGTCGTCGCGCCGGAGGGCATCGTGCGCTCGACGGCGCTCGGCGCTCACGACCTCTACGTCGCGCTGACGCGTGCGACGCGTTCGCTGCGCATCGTCACCGCCGACCCCGACCTCGCCGTCCTCGACGTGCTCGAGGGGGTCCGACCGCAGGACACCCGTCCGGTGTCGTAGCGGACGCCGCTACAGCCGGCAGGCCAGGATGTCGAAGACGATCACGCCGCGTGCGCCGAGCTCGTGCAGCCGGTCCATGACGGTGTGTGCATCGCGCCGGGGCACCATCGACCGGACGGCGACCCACGCGTCATCCTGCAGCGGGCTGATCGTCGGGGACTCGATGCCGGGGGTGATCGCGCACGCCTCATCGAGCACGTCGCGCCTCACGTCGTACTCGACCATCACGTAGCGGCGCGCGATGATGACGCCGTTGAGCCGGCGCAGCAGCAGGCCGACGCCGTCCGACGGCGTCGCTCCCGCGCGGGCGACGAGCACCGCCTCGGACTCGAGGAGCGGCTCGCCGACGGTGACGAGACCCGCCTGCCGGAGCGTCGTGCCGGAGGACACCACGTCGGCGACGACCTCGGCGACGCCCAGACGGATCGCGGTCTCCACCGCGCCGTCCAGGCGCACGATCTCGGCGCTGACCCCACGCTGCGCCAGGTCGCGAGCGACGAGCCCGGGGTAGGACGTCGCGATGCGGCGCCCACCGAGCTCGTCCAGCGAGGGGAGCGCGCCGGGCTCGGCGGCGTAGCGGAACGTCGCGCGGCCGAAGTCGAGCTGCAGGACCTCCTCCGCCGGCGCCCCACCGTCGAGCAGCAGGTCCCGGCCGGTGATGCCGACCTCGACCTGCCCCTCGGCCACGTAGGTCGCGATGTCGCGCGGGCGCAGGTAGAAGAACTCCACGCCGTTGTCAGGGTCGATCAGCACCAGGTCACGTGCGTCGCTGCGCTGCCGGTAGCCGGCCTCGCGGAGCATCACGGTGGTGGGCTCGGAGAGGGTGCCCTTGTTGGGCACGCCGATGCGCAGCATGCTGGCTCCTGCGGGAGGGTCCGGTGAGCTTCGGGGATGAGGTGCTGAGGTGAGCCTCAGGAGCGAGCCTCAGAGGTGAGCGTAGACGCGCTCGAGGTCGACGCCACGGGCGGCGAGCAGCACGAGCACGTGGTAGAGCAGCTGCGAAGCCTCCTCGGCGGTGCGCTCCTCGCCCTCATGCTCCGCCGCCATCCAGAGCTCGGCCGCCTCCTCCACGATCTTCTTCCCGATCGCGTGCACCCCGGCATCGAGCGCCGCGACCGTCCCCGACCCGTCCGGGCGTTCGCGTGCGCGCTCGAGGATCTCCGCGTTGAGGCTGTCGAGGGTCTTCACCGCGTCCTCCGTGCGACGCTCCACGCTCGGGATCGTCGCCGGGAGGGTAGGACGGGACGGGTCGACCTGGCGTACCTGACCCGCTGGGACCGAACACCTAGGCTGGCCCTCCCCGGATCGTCCGTCAGGACCCCGCCTTCCCCGGGGCCGAGGGATGACGCGTGCCACGTGAGGGAGCGGACGAAGCCGCCGGGAGACCGCTGCTGCTGCTCCTCGACGGGCACAGCCTCGCCTACCGGGCGTTCTTCGCGCTGCCCGACACGCTCCGCACGTCCACCGGCGAGGTGACCAACGCCATCCACGGGTTCGTGTCCATGCTCGTCCGCCTGCTCGTCGAGCGCCGACCGGCGGCCGTCGCCGTGGCCTTCGACGTGGGGGAGGACGCGGAGCGCACCGCCGAGTACGAGGACTACAAGGCGGGGCGTGACGAGATGCCCGACACGCTCGCGACGCAGATCGAGCGGCTGCACGACGTCCTGCGGGTGCTCGGTATCGCCGTCGTCGAGGTCGAGGGCGTCGAGGCGGATGACGTCCTCGCGACGCTCGCGACCAGCGCCGTCGCCGACGGTCACCGTGTCGAGATCGCCACCGGTGACCGCGACGCGATGCAGCTCGTCGACGAGCACGTCACGGTGCTCTACACGCTGAAGGGGATCAGCGAGGTCGGAGAGATGACTCCGGCCGCCGTGATGGAGCGCTTCGGCGTACCCCCATCGCGCTACGTGGAGCTCGCCGCGCTGCGCGGTGACGGCTCGGACAACCTTCCTGGCGTGCCGGGGGTCGGGGCGAAGACCGCGGCGAAGCTCCTCACCGACTTCGACGGCATCGAGGACCTCTATGCCCGCATCGACGAGGTGCCCGGGAAGAAGGTCCCCGCGATGCTCGTCGAGCACCGGCCCGCGGTCGACCGCAACCTCCGCCTCATGACGCTCCGCCGCGATGTCGCCGTCGGGGTCACGACCGCGGACCTCGTCCCCGCCCAGGCCGACCGGGACGCCTTCGCCGCCCTGTTCACCGAGCTCGAGCTGCGCACGATCGGTGCGCGGGTCCGGCGGGAGCTGCTGGGGGACGACACGCAGGAGGGTCCCTCGATGGGGCGCGAGCCCGACGGGGCAGGGGCGGACGCTCCCGCGTCCACGTCCGCAGCGCCGACGATGCTCGACGCGCCCGGCCTGGAGCGGTGGCTGGCCGCGGCGACCGGAGACGTCGCGCTCGTCGTCGCGACCGCCTCCCGTCCGCCCGACGTCACGGTCGAGCGGATCGGGCTCGCGGCGGCGGGCGTCCACCCTGGCGTGGTCGCGGCCGAGCTGTGCGCTCACGGGGTGAGCAGCGCCCTCGACGCGCTCCTCGCCGATCCGGCCAGGCGCCTGATCGTCCACGACGCGAAGCTCGTCCACCAGGCGCTCGGCGCGGGTGGCCGCACCGTCGACGGCATCGCCCTCGACGCGCTCCTCGCCGGCTACCTGCAGGCTCCTGACCAGCGCGACCACTCGCTCCCCGCCCTCGTCGCGACGTACCTCGGGCGCGACGCGGCGGGACACGCCCCGGCGGGTGCGGCAGGTCGCCTCGAGCTCGACGTCGACGGTGATGCCTGGATGGCGGTCGGTTCCGCCGCCCAGGACCTCCTCGAGCTCGCGCCGCTGCTCATCGAGTCCCTCGATGCGGAGCGCCTGCGCGAGGTCCACGACACCATCGAGCTGCCCCTGACGCCCGTGCTCGCCCGTATCGAGGAGCGCGGGATCGCCGTCGACGTGGGCGTGCTCGCGGAGCTGCGTACCGAGCTGGCCGTCCGGGTCGAGGACCTCGCCGCCGAGGTGCACCGCCACGCCGGGCGGGAGTTCAACGTGGGTTCGAGCCAGCAGCTCCAGGTCGTCCTGTTCGACGAGCTCGGCCTGCCACGGACGCGCCGCACCAAGACGGGGTTCTCCACCGACGCCGCAGCGCTGGCGGACCTCGCGGTGGACCACGAGATCGTCGGTGCGGTGCTCGAGTGGCGCGAGGTCTCCAAGCTGCTGTCGACCTACGTCGACGCGCTGCCGCCGCTCGTGAACCCGCGGACGCACCGCATCCACACGACGCTCTCCCAGACGGTCGCGGCCACGGGACGGCTCTCGTCCTCGAGCCCGAACCTGCAGAACATCCCGGTGCGACGGCCCGAGGGTCGTGCCGTTCGCCGTGCGTTCGTGACCGGTGAGGGCTTCGCGACG
>SKII01000071.1 GCA_007116505.1 Nitriliruptoraceae bacterium | reverse complement strand
GCGCGGCGCCGCCTCGTCCCGAAGGGGCTCGACGCCCCGACGGGGGACCTCACGGTGCCGCTGCGCGACCGACCGGGGGAGATCGCACGGATCACCGGTGTCCTCGGCAGTGCCGGGATCAACATCGAGGCCCTCGCGATGCGGCACGCGACCGCTGCGGACCGTGGCTCCCTGCTCCTCCGCGTCCGGGCGGAGGACGTCACCCGCGCCGTCGACGTCCTCGGTGTCGCCGGGGTGCGCGGCGCCGTGCCCATGTCGGACGCGGGCGGTGCGCCGTGACACCGGATGCCCTCCCGGGTCTGCCCGATCGCGTCCGTGTGCTCCCTGCGCGGCTCACGGGCCAGGTGCTCGTCACCGGCGACAAGTCGCTCAGCCACCGCTGCCTGATGCTCGGAGCGCTCGCGGAGGGCCCCGTCGAGCTCGCCGGCCTCGCCCCGTCCGCGGACGTCGCAGCGACGGCCGACGCGCTCCGAGCGCTGGGTGTCGACGTGCGGCTCGAGCCCGACGCGGACGGACGGCTCGCCGGGCACGTGACGGGTCCCGTCCCGCCCGGTCCCGACCCGGTCCCGCTCGAGGTGGACTGCGGGAACTCCGGGACCACGCTGCGGCTCCTCGCCGGGCTCGCCGCGGGCGCAGGGCGGCACGTCGTCCTCGACGGGGACGCGTCGCTGCGGAGGCGTCCCGTCGACCGGATCACCGCGCCGCTCGGGGCCATGGGTGCCGTCACGTCCGCGCGCGACGGGAGGCTCCCGCCGCTCGAGGTCCATCCCGCAGCGCTCCACGACGTGGCCTGGTCGAGCCCCGTCGCCAGCGCGCAGGTGAAGTCCGCGGTCCTGCTCGCCGCCGTCGCCGCCGGAGTGCGTGCGGAGGTGACCTCCCCGCTCGAGAGCCGCGACCACACCGAGCGGATGCTCGCCCACGGCGGTGTCGCGGTGACGACCACCGTCACGCCGAGCGGCGAGGAGGTCGTGACCGTCCGAGGTGCGAGACCCGCCTACACCCGGCTCACCGCGCCTCGGGACCCCTCGGCGGCCGCCTTCTGGCATGTCGCCGCCGCGTGCGGATCGGGCGAGGTCAGCACGCCGGGGCTCGCGCTCAACCCGGGGCGGACCGGTGCCCTCGAGGTCCTGCGCCGCATGGGCGCCGAGGTGACCGTCTCCGACCGGCGCGACGAGCACGGCGAGCCCGTGGGGGACGTGCGCGTCGCTCCGGGCGTGCTGCGAGGTGCGGTGATCGATGGGGGACTCGTCGTCCGGTGCCTCGACGAGCTCCCTGTGCTCGCTGTCGCCGGCGCGCTCAGCGTCGATGGGCTGGTCGTGCGTGACGCGGCGGAGCTGCGGGTCAAGGAGTCCGACCGCATCAGCGTCCTGGCCGCCACGCTGGCCAGCCTCGGCATCACCGTCGAGGAGGCGCCCGACGGCTTCCGGGTCCCCGGTGGTCAGCGTCCCGGACCCGGTGCCGTCGACGCCCACGGCGACCACCGCATCGCGATGACCGCGGCGATCGCCGCGACGCTCGGGACCGGGCCGGTGGACATCACGGGCTTCGCGGCGGTCGGGACGTCCTACCCCGGGTTCCTCGATGATCTCCGCAGGCTCGGAGGAACGGTGGAGGTGCACCATGGCTGAGCAGGTCGGAGCAGGAGGTCTCGAGGTCGCCAGGCGCGTCCGGAGGCTGCGCATCGCGCTCGACGGCCCCGCAGGCTCGGGGAAGTCGAGCGTCGCACGCGCGGTCGCCGACCGGCTGGGTGCGCTGCATCTCGACACGGGCGCCATCTACCGTGCGATCACGCTCGCCTGCATCGAGGCCGGCGTGGATCTCACCGACGGGGACGCATGCGCCGAGGTGGCACGCGGCGTCAGCATCGCTCAGGGTGATGGACGGACGACGCTCGACGGCCGCGACGTCGAGGATCGGATCCGCGACGACGAGGTCTCCGCGCTCGTGTCCACCGTCGCCGCGCACGCACCGGTCCGTGACGTGCTCCTCGAGCATCAGCGCTCGCTGTCCGAGCAGGGCGGCGTCGTCGAGGGGCGCGACATCGGCACCATCGTGCTGCCCGACGCGGACCTGAAGGTGTTCCTGACGGCGAGCGCCCAGGAGCGGGCACGCCGCCGGGCGGCGCAGCTCGGACGGGACGACGTCGCGGAGCTGCAGGCGGCGATCGAGGAGCGTGACGCGATCGACAGCTCGCGCGCGGTCGCGCCGCTGCGCGCTGCCGACGACGCGTGGACCCTCGACACCACGGACCTGCCGTTCGACGACGTGGTCGACATCATCGCGGAGCGGGCCCTCGCGCTCGCCCGGCAGCGCCTCGAGGAGGAGGCGTCACGTCCGCGCGTGCTGCCACGTGTCGCGATCGTCGGGCGCCCCAACGTCGGCAAGTCGACGCTCGTCAACCGGGTCCTCCGTGAGCGGGTCACGATCGTCGAGGCGGAGCCGGGGGTGACCCGAGACCGGACCGAGCACCTCGCCGAGTGGTCGGGCCGCGAGTTCGTCCTCGTCGACACCGGTGGCTGGGAGCGGTCCGCGGAGGGTCCTGTCGGTCGGGAGGTCGTACGCCAGACCGAGGAGGCGATCGCGACGGCGGACGTCATCGTGCAGGTCGTCGACGGCACGGTGACGCTGCTCGACGACGACGAGCAGGTCGCCCGTGTGCTGCGCCGCTCCGGCGCGCGGACCGCGCTGGTCGTGAACAAGGTCGACCGTGAGTCGGACGTGCCCTCCGCGGGCGACCATGTGCGACTGGGGCTCGGGGAGCCGCTCGCCGTCTCTGCGCGCAACGGTCGCGGGATGGACGCCCTGCTCGACACCGTCGTCGAGCTGCTGCCCGACCAGCCGCGCGCGGACGCCGCGCTCGTCGCCGCACCCGGAACGCCCCGCATCGCGATCGTCGGGCGCCCCAACGTCGGCAAGTCGTCGCTCTTCAACCGGCTCACCGGGGAGGACCGCGCGATCGTGCACGACGCACCGCACACGACCCGTGACGCGATCGACTCGCTCGTGACGCTCGACGGACGCGAGCTCGTGTTCGTCGACACGGCGGGTCTGCGGCGCCGCTACCGCAGCGGGGAGGACCTCGAGCAGTACGCGGTCGACCGGACGCGTGCCGCCATCGGGCGTGCCGACGTCGTGCTGTTCCTCATCGACGCGGGCGAGCCGATCGGCGCGCAGGAGCAGCGTCTCGCCGCCATGCTGCGCGAGGCCGGTACGGGGCTGGTCGTCGTCCTCAACAAGTGGGACACGGTCGACGAGGAGCGCCGGGAGGACCTCGAGCGCGAGCTCGACCGGCTCCTGGGCTTCGCCTCGTGGGCGCCGCGCGTCAACGTCAGCGCGCTGACGGGACGAGCGGTCAGCCGCCTCGCGCCTGCCATCGAGACGGTGCTCACGAACCACCGCCGCAGGATCGGGACGTCGGAGCTGAACCAGGTCATCGCACGAGCGGTCGAGGAGCACGCGCCGCCGAGGAGCGGGACCCGCCCTGTACGGCTCCGCTACGCGGTCCAGGTGGACGTCGCGCCGCCGCGCATCCTCCTGTTCGCGAGCGGTCCGCTCGACGACTCCTACCTCCGCTACCTCGAGCGCACCCTGCGTGAGCGTTACGACCTGACCGGCGTGCCGCTGATGCTCGAGACGCGGGGTCGCCGCAAGGACGGCGAGCGACCGGGCCCGCGCGACGGGGGCGGCCGCGCTGCCCCGGGGGCCCGGGGCGGGCCGGGTGCTCGCAGGGGGAGCGGTGGACGGGGTCGGCGCGGCTGACCGGGGACCCGTGCCCGGGCGGTCATCGGGGCGGTCATCGGGAGGTCCCGCGCGGCGGTACGGTTGCTCCGCTCGCCGCCCGCGGCGGGTGCACGGGCTGTGGCGCAGTCAGGTAGCGCACTCGTCTGGGGGGCGAGGGGTCGCCGGTTCAAGTCCGGCCAGCCCGACGGAGGGGGTCGACACGTGCGCATCTTCGACGTGGGTGGTCCGGAGGTGCCGCACGCGGCGACGGACCGCATCCTCACGGTCCCGAACCTGCTCAGCCTCGCACGCATCCTCGTGCTCCCGCTCGTGCTCGTCGACCTGCTCGCCGGGCGCCTGACGAGGGCCCTCGTGGTCCTCCTCCTCATCGGCGCGAGCGACTGGTTCGACGGTTACCTCGCGCGCGTCCTCGACCAGCGGACCCGTCTGGGGGCCGTCCTGGACCCCATCGGGGACCGTGCCGTCTTCATCGTCGTCGGATCGGGACTCGTGCTCGCCGACATCCTGCCGCTCTGGGCCCTCATCGTGCTCCTCGCACGCGAGGGTGGGGTCGTCGTCGTCGGCGCGTTCCTGCTCGCCCGGGGAGCCCGCATCCCGGACACGTCACGCCTCGGCAAGGTCGCGACCTCCGGCCTCACGCTGTCGATCACCGGACTGCTCGCAGCCGCCGCGCTCGGGGACGGTCCGGAGGACCCCGTCAGGTGGCTCCAGGGGCTCGCGTGGGTGGGTCTCACCGTCAACCTGAGCCTGACCTACCTCGCCACCGTCGGCTACGCCCGCGTCGCCCTCGCAGGGCGCGGAGGTCCGAACGGGACTACGCTCCCTCCCACTTCCCTCGGAGGTCGCACGTGACGGACCAGCAGCCACCTTCGGACGGCGATCAGCAGGCCGCTGCGCCGGCTCCGCCGGCTGCGCCGCAGGCCGGCCCTGAGCGTCTGGGCGACACGACGGCGTCGCTGGACGCGGACCTGCTCGCCGAGCAGCTCGCCGCGTCCGACCCGGGACCCGACCGGGACGACGTGCGGGTCCTCGTCGTGACCCGCGGCCCCGGCGCGGGCTCCCGCTACCGGATCGAGGACGCCGAGGTGCGGATCGGCCGGCATCCCGAGGCGCAGATCCTGCTCGACGACGTGACCGTCTCACGGCGGCATGCGCTCCTCACGGTCCTGCCCGACCAGGTCGTGCTCACCGACCAGGCGAGCCTGAACGGCACGTACGTCGCGGGGGGGCGGGTCGACAGCCACGTGCTCGGAGACGGCGACGAGATCCAGATCGGACGCTTCCACCTCGTCTTCCTCGAGGGTCCCTCTGCGACCGTTGACGGCGGCCACGGTGGCTGAGGGGCACACCATCGGCGAGGTCCTCAACCGGCTGCGCCAGGAGTTCGACGACGTATCGATCTCCAAGATCCGGTTCCTCGAGTCGGAGGGGCTCGTGCGCCCCGGACGCTCGGACTCCGGGTACCGGCAGTTCAGCGACGAGGACGTCGAACGCCTCCGCTACGTGCTCACCGCGCAGCGCGACCGCTACCTGCCCCTGCGCGTCATCAAGGAGGAGCTGTCCCGCCTCGATGCAGGGCTGCCGGTGGAGACGGAACCTTCGACGACGCCGGACACGTCCCGGCACGTCCCCGACCGTTCCGCGGCGCTGCTGACCGACGTCGCACTCGACCGCAGCGAGCTCGCACACGCGAGCGGTCTGAGCACCAGCGAGCTCGACGAGCTGGTCACGCATGGCGTCATCGTCGGCCGCGAGCCGTTCGACGGCGCGTCGCTGCGGACGGCCCGGCTCGCGGCCGAGATGCTCCGGCGCGGTCTCGAGCCGCGGCATCTGCGTGCGTTCCGGCTGGCCGCTGACCGTGAGGCGGACCGCATCGAGCAGCTCGTCGCTCCGCTGCTGCAGCAGCGCAACCCGGAGAGCCGCCGCGTCGCCGCGACGCGGAGCGAGGAGCTGATCTCGCTCGGCGCGCAGCTGCACCGGCTCCTGCTCGAGGCGCAGCTGAGCGACGTCCTCGGGCCGTGACGGCCGGCCGGCGACGCAGCGCGCACCTACACCTCGCGGTGGCCATCGGCTGCGCCGCCCTGATCGGTGCCCTCCTCCCGCACAGCCCCGCGGTGCCGAGCGACGCCCCGGTGGATGCCGCTGGTGCGACACCGGCCGCTGCGCCGCCCCCGGTCGGCGCAGCGACGCTCGGCATCCGTCCGCCGCTCAGCGCCGTCCTCGTCGAGGCGCGGACCGGCCAGGTGCTCGTCGCTGGGGATGCGGACGTGCGTCGGCCTGTCGCCTCCGCCATCAAGCTCGTCACCGCCCTCGCGGTCGTCGACGTGCTCGCTCCCGGGACAGCGGTCGAGGTCGGGGAGGAGGTGCGCGGTATCGAGGGCTCGAGCTTCGAGCTCCGCCCGGGGGACGTCCGCAGCGTCGAGGACCTGCTCGCCGGCCTGCTCCTGCGGTCCGGCAACGACGCGGCGGTCGCCCTCGCGGTCGCCGTCGACGGCAGCGAGGAGACGTTCGTCGAGCGCATGGCCGACGTGCTGGCCTCGCTCGGGATCGACGCACGACCGAGATCGTCCTCCGGCCTCGAGGTCGGGGACGCGCTGAGCGCGAGCGAGCTCGCGACGGTGTCGCGCGCGGCGCCCGCCGACCCGCGCCTCCGGCCCCTGCTCGCGGCTCCGACGCTCGTCCTCGCGGACGGCACCGTCGCGGAGAACCGCAACCTCTTCCTGCTCGACACGCCCGACGCGACCGGCCTCAAGACGGGATTCACGAGCCAGGCGGGCTTCACGCTCGCCGCGTCCGCGATGAGGGACGGCCGTGAGCTCGTGGCGGTCGTCCTCGGCGCGGAGGACGACCTGGCGCGGCGCGAGCTCGCTGGTCGCCTGCTCGAGCACGGCTTCACGCGCACGGTGGTGCTCGATGCGTCGCCGTCGGTGACGCTGCGCACGACCGGGGGTGACGTCCTGCTGCGCACGATGCTCGGTGCGGTGACCGTGCCGCACGACGCGACGGTGACGGCGGGCTGGCGGGCGGACCTCCGACCTGACGGCGCACCCTCCCACGTCGAGCTACGCGTCGACGGCACCGCCATCGGCCGCGTCGCCGTCGTGCGCGATGCACCGTCCTCGCCCGGGGGGGGATCCGAGGGTGGCGTCGGCGCGCAGGGCGACCTCGGGCGTTCCCTGGCCGACGGGGTCTACGCCGCGCTCCGCCCTCGGGCCCTGTCCACCGCGCGGACGGGGGAGCGGTGAGCACGCTCCGGTAGCCTCGCCCCCGCGTCGGTCGTCGCGCGATGGAGGTGAGCATGATCCCCCTCGAGCTCGTCGGTGTCCGCGTCGAGCTGCCCGCGAACCAGCCGAT
>SKII01000116.1 GCA_007116505.1 Nitriliruptoraceae bacterium | reverse complement strand
GGCGAGCTGCGCGCCGTCATCGGGGAGACCTACCCGCTCTCGCAGGCGCGGCGCGCCCACGAGGACCTGCGCGCCCGCAGGACCGTAGGGAAGCTCCTCCTCGACCCGACCGCCTGACGGACCGAGGCGAGGCGGGGAGCGTCAGCCGAGCACGACCAGGTCGTCGCGGTGCACGACCTCGCGACCGAAGCCGGCGCCGAGCGTCGCCACTGCCACGTCGGTGGCGAGTCCCGCGAGACGCCGCACGTCGGCCGCGTCGTAGGTCGTGAGGCCGCGGGCGAGCACGGTCCCGTCAGGCGCGACGACCTCGACCGCGTCCCCGGGGGCGAACTCGCCGTCGCAGCCGGTCACCCCGACACCGAGCAGCGACGCCGTCCCTTGAGCGAGCGCCCGCACGGCACCGGCGTCGACGTGGACGCGGCCGCGCACGCGCAGCGCGAAGGCGATCCACAGCCGGCGCGCGTCCATCCGCCCCTCGCGGGCCACGAACCACGTACCGACGTCCTCGCCTCGCGCGACCGCGCCGATGACGTCCGCGCGCCGAGCGTCGGCGATGACCACGTGCATGCCGCTGCGCACCGCGACCTGCGCCGCGCCGATCTTCGTGCGCATGCCACCCGACCCGACGACGGTGCCGGCACCGCCGATGCGCGTGAGGTCCACGGCGTCGGGGTCCTCCACGGTCCGCACGAGCGTCGCGCCGGGCTCGGACGGCGGCCGGTCCAGCATCCCCTCGACGTCGCTGAGGAGCACCAGCAGGTCCGCGCCGAGCATCGAGGCGACGAGCGCAGCCAGGTGGTCGTTGTCGCCGTAGGTGAGCTCGTCGGTCGCGATCGCGTCGTTCTCGTTGATGATCGGCACGGCCCCGAACTCGAGGAGGCGTCGCAGCGATGTCCGCGCGTTGAGGTACCGGCGCCGGATGACGAAGTCGTCCTGGCTGAGCAGGAGCTGCGCCCCGATGAGCCCGTGCTCGTCGAGCACCTGCTGGTAGGCATGCACGAGCGCGCCCTGCCCCGCGGCCGCGGCGGCCTGCAGCGTCGGCGTGTCCGTCGGGCGCTGGGCGAGCCCGAGGCGCCCCATGCCCGCCGCGACGGCGCCGGAGGAGACGATGACCACCCGGACGCCCTGCGCACGGAGGCCGGCGACCTGCCCCGAGAGGTCCGCGACCTGCGCGCGGTCGAGGTGACCGTCCGCGTCGCGGAGCGACGACGACCCGACCTTCACGACCACGAGGGACGGGATGGCGAAGCGTCCGCTCACCTCCCGTCCTCCCAGTCCGGGACGACGTCGGCGAGGTCCACGAGGTCGGCGAGGTCACCGTCGTCGAGCGCGTCCTGCTCGCCCGCGAGCACCGCTGCACGCTCGTCCGCCGGGAGGTCGTCCAGACCGGGGTCGAAGGCGAACTCGATGTCACCGATCACGACCGTGTCGCCCTGCCGTGCACCGGCGGCGACGAGCGCGCGCTCCACGCCGGCCCTGCGCATGCGCCCCTGGAGGTAGCGCGCCGCACCGACGTCCTCGACCGGGAGCATCGCGACCCAGCGCTCGACGCGGTCGCTGACGACGCGGTACGCACCGTCCTCCTCGACCTCGACGCGCACGGGCGCCGCGTGCCCGGCGGGGCGGAGCACGACCGGTTCGGCGTCCTCCGCGGCGAGCGCGTCGGCGGCCGGTCCGAGCTCGTCGACGAGCGCACCCAGCCGGTAGCGCAGCGTGTCGAGCCCGACGCCGGACACGGCGGAGACCTCGAGCACCTCGTAGCCGCGCTCCTCGAGGGTCCCGCGCACGAGCGAGGCCATCGTCACGGCGTCGGGCAGGTCCACCTTGTTGAGCACCACGAGCTGGCGGCGTGCGAGCAGCGCAGGGTCGTGCTGCTCGAGCTCGCCCAGCACCACGTCGAGGTCGTGCAGCGGATCACGCCCCGTCTCGGCGGTGCCCGCGTCGAGGACGTGGAGCAGGACGCGGCAGCGGGCCACGTGACGGAGGAAGCGGCTGCCGAGCCCCTTGCCCTCCGCCGCACCCTCGACGAGCCCGGGGACGTCGGCGAGCACGACATCGATCGCGCTGCCGTCCGCACGGTCGCCCGCCCGCATGACGCCGAGGTGCGGGGTCAGCGTCGTGAACGGCCACGCCTCGACGCGCGGGGTGGCCGCAGACAGGCGGCGCACGAGCGACGACTTGCCTGCGGAGGGGAACCCGACGAGCCCGACGTCGGCGATGAGGCGCAACTCGAGGCGCAGCAGCTGCTCGTCGACCTTCTCCCCACGCTCCGCGAAGGAGGGCAGGCGCCGGAAGCGGTTCGCGAACGAGCGGTTGCCACGCCCACCTCGACCGCCCGGTGCGACCACGACGCGGCGTCCGGCGGTCTGCAGGTCCGCGAGGGCGGACCCGTCCATGTCCCGCACGATGGTCCCGATGGGGACCATCACGACGCGGTCCTCGCCGCGCGCACCGGTGCGCCCCTTGCTGCCCCCGTCACCACCCCGGCCGGCCCGCAGGTGCGGGGACCGGTGGAGATCGACGAGGGAGGTGACGTTCGGATCGGCGACGAGGACGACCGAGCCGCCCTCACCACCGTCGCCGCCGTCGGGCCCTCCGAGCGGCACGTGGGCCTCACGGCGGAACACGACCATCCCGGATCCGCCGTCACCTCCGCGGACGTGCACGGTGCACTCGTCGACGAACGAGGCGGCGTTCACGGCTGCTCCTGCGCTGGGGACGGCGGGGTGCTACGGACAAGCGACGGGCGGCCACTCGGGCCGCCCTGGCGCTGTGGAGCCCGACGGGTCAGGCGTCCGCCGGCTCGACGTTCGCGAACGTGCGCTCGCGCGTGCGTCGGAAGCTGACGGTCCCGTCGACGAGCGCGAACAGCGTGTCGTCGTTCCCGCGGCCGACGTTGACCCCCGGGTGGATGCGCGTCCCGCGCTGGCGCACGATGATGCCACCGGTACGGATCGTCTCGCCCGCGTACTTCTTCACGCCGAGGCGCTTGGCGTTGGAGTCGCGGCCGTTGTTGGACGAGCCGCCGCCCTTCTTGGTCGCCATGGTGGTCCCTTCCGTGCGGTCCCGGATCTCGTCGGTCCGGGACGCGGCCTCAGATGCTGTCGATGCGGACGGTGGTGCGGTGCTGCCGGTGGCCGCGACGCTTGCGCTGACGCGACTTGTTCTTGTAGGTGAAGACGCGCACGCGCGGGTCGAGGTCGTGGCCGGTGATCGTCGCGGCCACGGAGCGGCCAGCGAGGTCCGATCCGGTCGCGACGTCGCCGTCGTCCCCGACGACGAGGACGGGCCGCAGGTCGACGGCGTCGCCGACCTGCCCCTCGATCAGCTCGACGCGGATCTCCTGGCCCTGCTCGACGCGGACCTGCTTGCCACCGGTGGCGATCACGGCGTACACGGGAACTCCTGATGTCGTGCGCGCGCTCGCGCGTCCGGTGCAGCGCAGCAGGACGCGGCGCGGTGGGTCGGGTGCTCGACGGCCTCGATGCCTTCGCCGGGAACGTGCGAGCGAGGGCAAGAGTACCGCCGTCCGCGCGCAACGGTCAACCTCGCGCCCCGCTGCGCGCCCGGACGCTCCGGGCGGGCTCCGGGTGGGCTCCGGGCGGGCTCTGGAGGGCCGGGACCCGGCGGACGGGACTCAGGTCCTCCGGCCGGCCAGGAGCGGGGCCGTGCGGGGCAGCAGCCGGTTGAGGCTGCGGTGCGTGTGGAACCAGGGCGGCCGGATCGGCGGGTGGAACGGACCGCGCACGACCGTCTTCTCCACGTCCTCGAGCAGGAACGTGTTGTGCACGAAGCCGCTCCCCGACTGGATGTCGGACGGTGTGGACCCGGGCGCGGCGCCCCAGGGCGGCGAGACCATCGCGTACGGCGCCGCCGACCAGTGGTTGACGACGACCGAGCCGTAGTTCAGGCGGTCGATGGCGCGCTCGACCGCCTCACGGGCCTCGGGGTCGTTCAGCGTCCGTGGGTGGACGATGAGCGAGGCGGAGAGCGTGCCCCACAGCTGCTCGTTGCAGAACTCGACCGCGCGGTCGAGGAACGCCGGAACAGAGCGAGGCGCATCGAGCGGCACCTCACCGAACACGGCGCAGAACGCCTCCGTCGTGAAGGCGATGTCCTCACCTCGGGACTCGTCGAGGTCAGGGATGAACGTGAACGGCACGTCGCCCTCCCCGTCCGGCCCGTACCACTCCGCCTCGGGATGCGCGGCGGTGAACGCCTCCCAGCGCTCGCGCGCCCCGGGGTAGTAGGCCTCGCGCGGCTCGGCACGCCGCAGCGAGTCCCGGATGGCGTCGTTGAGCGCGGCACGGCGCGACCATGCCGCGTGCTGGACGATGACGCGGGCGGCGATGCAGTTGAAGCCGGCGTTCTGCACCAGCATCGAGGCGATGTTGTCGCCGTGGTAGGCGATCTCGCGCGGCGTCCACGGACCGGGGACCACGATCACCGGGGTGACGTTGCCGAGCTCCGCGGTGACCGGCTTGGTGCGCAGCGGCGTGCCGCGGCGCTTGCGCTCCGCCGCCTCCTCGTCGTCACCGAACACGATGGCGTCGAACGTGCGGTCGGACCCCGTGAGGTGGACGAGGTCGACGTCGGGATGGTCGACGATGCGCCGGGCGACGTCGGGCCCTCCGGTCATGATGCGCAGCCACCCGCCGCGGATG
The DNA here is from genome assembly GCA_007116505.1 of Nitriliruptoraceae bacterium. The sequence goes on along the minus strand of SKII01000116.1, from coordinate 2,461 downwards.
AGCGGCCGCAGGGCGACCTCGAGGTGCGGCGCGAGGTAGTCGTTGACCGGGTTGAGCTTGAGGAGCACGACCCGGTCCTCGGCGAACAGCTGCGTCAGCGCGTCCATCGGCCCGATCGACGACACGTTGCCGGCACCGAGCACGAGCGCGACCTCGGGGGGGCTCTCGTGACCCTCGTGGTAGATGCGCCCCATGCGCTCGCGCGCCTGCTCGGGCGCGACGCCTGCGGCGAGACGGACCTGCGCGGTGAACCCGGGGAACAGCGCGCGGTCGAGGAGCTCCGTGGGGAACACGTCGACGACCGTGTGACCGCGATCGTCGATGCGGATCGACGGCGGCGCTGGTCGGCCGGTGTCGCGCACGTCGCGCAGCGTCGCGGCGAGCAGCGTGAGGTTGCGCAGCGTGGCGAGCACGCCGGAGCCCCAGTCCTCCGCCATCGCCGGGCTGTCGCGGCGGATGCCCTTGGCCTGCGCGGCCGCGGTGGTCCAGCCGTCAGCCGCCTCGAGCACCGTCCGCGAGAGCTCCTCGAGCAGCTCGATGCGCTCGTCGACGCCCATCGCCGTCCACGTGGGCGCCGCCTCGCGGAGCTCCGCGACGGCACGGTCGATGCGTGCTGCGGTGTCCTCGTCGGAGCTGTGCATCACCATGGCTGTGCCTCCCTCGCTGCTACAGGTTCGTCACGAAGCCGTGCCCGTCGCACTTCTCGCAGCGCGAGCTGAACGACTCGACGAGCCCCTGGCTCACGTTCTTCCGTGTCATCTGGACGAGCCCGAGGCGCGAGACGTCCGAGACGCGCGTCTTCGTGCGGTCCCTGAGCAGCTCGCGCTTGAGGCGACGCACGACCTGCTCCTGGTTGCTGCGGAGGAGCATGTCGATGAAGTCGATGATGATCATGCCTCCCATGTCCCGCAGGCGCAGCTGCCGAACGATCTCGTCCGCGGCCTCGAGGTTCGTCTTGAGGACGATCTCCTCGAGGTTGGAGTCGTTCCCGCCCGTGAAGCGACCGGTGTTGACGTCGATGACCTTCATCGCCTCGGTCGACTCGATGATGAGGTAGCCGCCGCTCGGCAGCCACACCTTCCGGTTCATCGCCTGGCGCAGCTGGTCGGTCACGTCGAACGCCTGGAACAGGGCCGGCAGGTCACGACGTCGTTCGGCCGCGGTCGGCCGGGCGGGAGCCTCCTCCGTGCCCGACGCGGCCTCGGCCGCCACGCGGTCCGCCTCGGCGGCGTCCGCGATCGACGGTGCGCCCGCGGCCTGCGAGCGCTCGTCGTCGGTCGGTGCGCCGTAGAGCTCGACACGGTCGGCGAGCTCGGGGGCGACCTCGTCGAGGTACTCCCGCACCTGGGCGTGGAGCTCGTCGTCGTCGACGATGCAGCGCACGAAGTCCTGCCCGAAGATGTCGCGGATGACCTTGACGACGAGCTTCGGCTCCTCGTAGACGGTGTCGAGCGCCTTCGCGCGCGCCGCCGCGTCCTCGACCCTCCGCCAGCGCTCCACGAGCCGCTCGACGTCGGCGGTGAGGGCCTCCTCCGTCGCACCCTCCGCAGCCGTACGCACGATGACGCCGTGCCCCTCGGGCTTCGCCGCCTTGACGATCCGGCGCAGACGGTCCCGCTCCGTGTCGGTCAGCTTGCGGGAGATCCCGAACAGGTCCGACTGCGGGGCGAGCACGACGTAGCGACCCGCCAGCGACAGGTGCATCGTCAGGCGCGGACCCTTCGTGCCCATCGGGTCCTTCGTGACCTGCACGAGCACCTTCTGCCCGGGCTTGAGGACGTTCTCGATGCGCTGGTCGGACTCCTCCTCGAGGTCATGCTCGTCGTAGAGCACCTCCCCCGCGTAGAGCACACCGTTGCGGCCCTTGCCGATGTCGATGAAGGCCGCCTCCATCCCGGGGAGCACGTTCTGCACGCGGCCCATGTAGATGTTGCCGACGAAGGTCACGTCCTCGTCACGGGTCACGTAATGCTCGACGAGGGTCCGGTCCTCCATCACCGCGATCTGCGTCCGCTCGGGACGCGCGGTCACGAGCATGGTGCGGGGCGGACCGGCGAGGATCGCGCGCCGCTCCTCCTCGGTGACGCCTCCGTGCCGTGCCGGACGGCGGCGGTCCCCACCGCCCCCGCGCGTCGCGCCCTGGCTACCGCTGCGCCGCGCCTTCTTCGCAGCCATCCGCGTGCCGCCGCGTGGGAGCGGCTCGCCGTCCTCGTCGTCAGCTGCCGACCCGCCACCCGTGCTCGACCTCTTCGTCGACTTCTTGGTGGCCTTCTTCGTCGCCTTCTTGGTGGCCTTCTTCGCGGGCCGCTTCGTCGCCCTCCCGGCGGACGCGCCGTCCCCGTCGCCGTCGCCATCGTCCCCGTCGCCGCCGTCCCTCGCCCCGTCCCGGGCCTCCGACTCGCCGTCCTTGCCGCCCCGACCGCGCCGGCCGCGTCGGCCCCGCTTGCGTGCCGGCCGGTCG